>JASHTA010000209.1 GCA_030040795.1 Gammaproteobacteria bacterium
GCGGCGCCCACTCCGAAAGGACCCCTTGGATTCAAGCCGGGCGAGCTCGTGGGCTGTGTCTCGGGCGCGCTGGGCCTGCGGAGCTATCTGGAGAAGCTCGGCCACGAGCTGATCGTGACCAGCGACAAGGACGGTCCACACTCGGAATTCGAGCAGCAGCTCCCCGACGCGGAAGTGGTGATCTCGCAGCCCTTCTGGCCGGCTTATCTGACCCCAGAGCGAATCGCCAAGGCCAAGAGGCTGAAGCTTGCACTGACCGCAGGGATTGGCTCGGATCATGTCGATCTCGAAGCGGCCGCTCGCGCGCGCATCACGGTCGCCGAGATAACCGGCTCGAACAGCATCAGCGTCGCCGAGCATGCCGTGATGATGGTGCTGTCCCTGGTCCGCAACTATCTGCCGTCGCACGGGATCGCCACGTACGGCGGCTGGAATATCGCCGATTGTGTCGCCCGCAGCTACGACATCGAAGGCATGCACTTCGGCACGATCGGCGCCGGCCGGATCGGACTTGCGGTGCTGCGCCGCCTCAAACCCTTCGACCTCCATCTACACTACAGCGATCCGCACAGGCTGAGCCCGGACATCGAGAAGGAGCTGAGCCTCACTTTCCATCCCGATGCGGAATCTCTCGTGCGTGCTGTCGATATCATCGACGTCCACATGCCGCTCTATCCCTCGACGGAGCACTTCTTCAACGATGCCATGTTCGCGAAGATGAAGCGGGGCACTTACCTCGTCAACACGGCGCGCGGAAAGCTCATCGAGCGCGACGCCGTCGTGCGCGCTCTGGCGTCCGGCCAGCTCGCCGGATATGCCGGCGACGTATGGTTTCCCCAGCCGCCGCCCGCGGAGCATCCCTGGCGGACCATGCCATTCAACGGCATGACGCCGCACGTCTCCGGAAGCTCCCTCTCCGCGCAGGCGCGCTATGCCGCCGGCACACTCGAGATTCTCGAGAACTATTTCAGCAAGACTCCCATTCGCGACGAATACCTCATCGTCGATGGCGGCGCGCTCGCCGGCACAGGCGCCCGGTCTTACAAGCTGACCTGAAGGAAGATGCCGGGATACGGGCCAGGAGTCGACCTTGCCGTCCGCCGTGCCACAACCGGTCTTCTCCCAGCTCACGCGCGCCGCCATTTTCCTCGTCGCGACCGTCAACACTGGAACGGAACCGGAGTCCGCCGTGCGAGCGTTGTGCGGCGATTTGGCTGCGCTTCTGCGCGCCGTGGGCTTCCGTGATCTTCAGGGGCAGCTCTCGTGTGTCATGGCATTGGGGTCCGAGGCTTGGGACCGCCTCTTCGGGACACCGAAGCCGAAGGACCTGCATCCCTTCCGAGAGATCCACGGTCGCCATCACGCGGTCTCGACACCGGGCGACCTCCTCTTTCACATCCGCTCCACCCGCATGGACCTGTGCTTCGAGCTGGCAACGCAGATCACGTCCCGGCTCCACGGCGCCATCACCCTCGTGGATGAAGTACAGGGCTTCACCTATTTCGACGATCGCGACCTGATCGGCTTCGTCGATGGGACGGAAAATCCGGTGAACCAGGCAGCCGTCAATGCCACGCTCATCTGCGAGGAGGATACCGGCTTCGCGGCGGGAAGCTATGTGATCGTCCAGAAGTATCTGCACGACCTCGCGCGATGGAATGAGCTTCCCGTCGAAGCCCAAGAGAGAATCATCGGCCGAACGAAGCTCGCCGACATCGAGCTCGACGATGCCGTGAAGCCGAGTTGCGCCCACAATGCCTTGACGACGATCATCGAGAACGGCGAGCAACTCGAGATCGTGCGCGACAACATGCCCTTCGGCGACTTCGGGAAGGGCGAATTCGGCACCTACTTCATCGGCTATGCGCGCTCGCCGCGCCGGATAGAGCAGATGCTCGAGAACATGTTCATCGGCCGGCCGCCGGGCAACTATGACCGGTTGCTGGACTTCAGTCGCGCCGTGACCGGGACATTGTTCTTCGTGCCGTCGGCCACGCTCCTGGAAGAGCTTGCAACAAGAGACTCCGTGCCCTCAACCGAAGACTCGGCGTTGACAGGACTCGAGGCAGGGACTGGGGCGAGGTCGCGGCCGGCGCCGTCTGACGGCTCACTCGGCACGGGTTCCTTGAAGATTGGTTCCTTGAAGCATGAGGCAGGTCATGAATAATCTCCATCGCGAGCTCGCGCCGATCTCCGAGAAGGCCTGGGCGCAGATCGACCAGGAGGCCTCCCGTACCTTGAAGCGCCACTTGGCCGCGCGCCGCGTCGTGGACGTGCTGGGTCCGAAGGGACTCGATCTTGCGGCGGTCGGTACGGGTCACCTACGGCCGCTGCAACCACCGGTGGACGGCGGGATCCACACTGCCCAGCGCGAAGCGAAGGCGCTCCTCGAATTGCGCGTCCCCTTCGAGCTCACGCGCGAGGCGATCGACGACGTGGAGCGTGGCGCAACCGACTCGAACTGGGCGCCGGTGAAGGAGGCGGCTCGCAAGATCGCCTTTGCCGAGGA
>JASHTA010000210.1 GCA_030040795.1 Gammaproteobacteria bacterium
CGAGCGGTGCCGAAGATCACGCTGCCATCGCCGAGCCTCATGCACTTTCGCGGGGGCCGCCAGGCGATCGATGCCACCGCCTATCCGGACATGACGGAGTTCTACCGCGATCTCGCGCGCGTCTATCGTGAGGAGATCGCGGATCTCGCCGCCGCGGGCTGCCGCTACTTGCAGCTCGATGAAGTGAACCTCGCCTACCTTTGCGACCCCGCGCTGCGCGAGGATGTCCGGCGCAACATCGGCGAGGATCCGGCGACTCTGCCGAGAACCTACGCGCGGCTCATCAACGACGCTCTATCCGGCCGTCCGGCCGAGATGACCGTATGCATGCACTTGTGCCGCGGAAATTTCGCCGGTAACTGGATGGCCTCGGGCGGGTACGAGCCGGTCGCGGACGTGCTGTTCAACGAAGTAGCCGTCGACGGCTACTTCCTGGAGTACGACACGGCGAGGGCTGGAGGCTTCGAGCCGCTGCGCCTCGTGCCGAAGGGAAAGACCGTCGTGCTGGGGCTGGTGACGACCAAGCACGGGCGGCTCGAGAGCAAGGAGGCTCTCGCGCGGCGCATCGAGGAGGCGAGCCGGTTCCTGCCGCTCGAGCAGCTCGCGCTGAGTCCGCAGTGCGGCTTTGCGAGCGGCATCGCGGGCGCGACGATGAGCGCCGACGAGCAGTTCGCGAAGCTGCGGCTCGTCGTCGAGGTGGCGCGAGAGGTGTGGGGCGCCGCCTGAGCGGGCCCGAGAGCTCATTACCGGCCGATCACTTTCTGCGCCCGCTCGCGACCCAGCAGCGCTGCAGGTGATCATCCACGACGCCGACGGCCTGCATGAATGAGTAGACGATCGTCGTTCCGACGAATTTGAAGCCTCGGCGTGAGAGCTCCTTGCTCAACGCCGTGCTCTCCGGGGTCGATGCGGGGAGCTCGTGCAGATACCTCCGGCGCCGCCGCGCACCCGTCGGAGCGAACCGCCAGACGAGCTCGGCGAAACCTCCGCCCCCCGCGATCTCGAGAAACGCCCGCGCATTCAGGACGACCGACTGGACTTTCAAGCGGTTGCGCACGATGCCGGGATTCGCGAGCAACCGCTCGATCCTCGCGGGCTTGTAGCGCGCGATCGCCCGAGCATCAAAGCCGTCGAACGCCCGCCGGTAGTTCTCGCGCTTGCGCAGGATCGTGATCCAGCTGAGGCCGGCCTGCGCGCCCTCGAGGCAGAGCATCTCGAAGAGATGGCCGTCGTCGTGCGACGGCACGCCCCATTCGGTATCGTGGTATTGGATGTAGAGCGGGTCGAGCCCGCACCAGGCACAGCGCCAGCGGCCATCCGCGTGACGCGCAACGGAACGAGCCGGCTCCCGCGCGCTCACATCGCCGTCTTTTTCCAGGCCTCGAGCCGTTGCACTCGCGCGAGCCAGGCCTGCAGGCTCGCAAGTTCCGTCACCGGCAGCCTCGCGGCCTCGGTGTAACCGAGCGGTGCCGCCACCGCGAGGTCCGCAAGCGTGAGATCCGCGCCGCAAAGCCAGAGGCGGCCCGCGAGATGCGCATCCAGCATCTCCGCGAGCTCGGCGACGAGCTTCTCGCCGCGCTGCTCTTCGATCGGATCCGGCGCGCCGAGGCCGAGCAGGCCCTTCACGAGCCTCTCCCACACGAGAATGCTCGTTGCCGGCTGGAAGTGCTGCGCGGACCAGAACATCCAGCGGTTCACGTCCGCCCGCGCCCGCAGATCCGCCGGGTAGAGAGTCTGGCCCGCCGTCTTGTCCGCGAGATACTGCATGATCGCGTGCGATTCGGAGAGATAGAAGTCCCCATCCTGCAGCACGGGTACCTTGCCGTTCGGATTCATTTGCAGGAAGTGCGGCTGGCGCTGCTCTCCCTTCGCGAGGTCCACGGACACGAGCTCGATCGGCAGGCCGAGGTGCAGTGCCGTCATGACGACGCGGCGGGCGTTCGGCGAGAAAGGATGGTGGTAGAGGCGCATGCGGCCTGCCATTCTATGCACTTTCACCGAGCGGCGCGCATGCTCCTGTTCCAGCTCGTCATCGCCTTGCTGCTGATCGGAGCCGTGCTCGCGCTCTGGGCGGACCGCATCGGCGTGCCCTATCCGGCGTTGCTCGCTGTGGCGGGCGTGGCGCTGGCGCTCATTCCGGGGACTCCCCGTGTAGCGCTCGATCCGGAGCTTGCGCTCGCCTTGTTCGTCGCTCCGGTGCTGCTCGACGCCGCCTACGATGCCTCGCCTCGCGATCTGAAGCAGAATCTTCTCCCGGTCAGCAGCCTCGCCGTGGTCGCGGTACTCGTGACGGTTGCGGCAGTGGCCATCGTCGCTCATCGGCTGGTGCCCGGCATCGGTTGGCCTGCCGCGGTGACGCTCGGCGCGATCGTAGCGCCTCCCGACGCTTCCGCCGCCACGGCCGTGCTGCGTAAACTGCAGCCGCCTCACCGCGTGGTCGTCGTGCTCGAAGGCGAGAGCCTCTTCAACGACGCGACGGCCCTGCTCATCTATCGGATCGCGGTCGCCACCGCGCTGACCGGGGCCATCTCCGGCTGGCATGTCTTGCCGATGCTGGCTCTCACCTCCGTCGGCAGCGTTTTCGCCGGGATCGTGCTCGCGCGGGCGTACCTGCTGCTCACGGCGCGGGTGCGGGACATCCCGATCTCGATCCTGCTGCAGTTCATTGGAACGTTCGCCGTCTGGGTGATCGCCGACCGCACAGGGCTCTCCGCCATTCTGACGATGATCAGCTACGCGATGACGCTTGCGCGGCTCGCTCCCGGCCGCACCGGCGCCCGGCGTCGAATCTCATCGTATGCCGTCTGGGAAGTCGCGGTCTTCGTGTTGAACGTCCTCGCTTTTGTGCTGATCGGACTTCAGCTTCGCGGCATCGTCTCGCGCGCGGAGGGAGCGGACTGGGGTGTCGACGTGCTCTGTGCCTTGGCCATATGCGGCACAGTCATCGCCGTGCGCATCGGGTGGGTGATGTTGCATAGCACCGTGGCGCGCTGGTGGTTCCGCAGATCCGGCCGATTGCGCGGGCATTCGGGCTCACCGCCGTCCTTCGGCGGCAGCATCGTCGTCGCCTGGTGCGGCATGCGAGGCATCGTCACGCTTGCCGCCGCGCTCGCCTTGCCGGGAGCGGACTCCGCTGGCGCCGGATTTCCCGAGCGAGACACGATCGTCTTCTGCGCGTTCGCGGTGGTGCTCTGCACGCTCGTGATCCAGGGCTCGACGCTGCGTCCCCTGATGCAGTGGCTCGGGCTGAAGGACGACGGGTCCGTGCAGCGGGAGCTCATGCTCGCGCGGGCCGAGACGGCTCGCGCGGCGCTGCGCGTGCTCGAGGAGGAAGCCGGCCGACCGTTCACGACCGTACTGCGCCGCGAGTACGAGGTGCGATTGCATTCGGGCGAGCAAGGTGTGCCCATCGAAGCACTGGGCGAGAGCGCCGGCGGGCTCGCCGCGCTCCAGCGCCGCGCAGTGTCGGCTCAGCGCCGGATGCTGGTCGAGCTGCGCGCCCGGAACGTCATCGGCGACGACGCCTTCCACGCGCTGGAGGAGGAGATCGATCTGCTCGAGCTGACGGCCGACGTGCGCATCCGTCCTTCCATGGACGATGTCGGCTAGAGGACGACGCAGCTGCGGCGAGTTCGGCTGCGACGCGGCGAGCTTGGCTGCAATGCGGTCAGCTGGCTGCGACGCGGCTAGCCTGCCGCGGCGGGCGTCATGATCGTGCGCAGCTTGCTCAGCGCGTTCGACTCGATTTGCCGGATCCGCTCGGCCGAGACGCCGTACTTGTCGGCGAGTTCGTGCAGCGTCGCCTT
>JASHTA010000211.1 GCA_030040795.1 Gammaproteobacteria bacterium
CGCGGACGAGGCGCGTACCCGGCAGATATTCCGCCGAGGCGACGCCCGTACCCTTGCGGCGCGCCTCCACCGCCATCTCGCCGTCGCGCCGCGGATAGGGATTGCCGGTATCAAGAACGATCTTCCCGGCCAGCTCCGGCGCGAGATCGCGGCCCACCTGCGGCAGGGCGCCATAGGGCACGGAGATGAGCACCACGTTGCCGAATGTCGCGGCCTCGCGGGGTGTGCCGACGTGCACCTTGGACCCCAGCGAGCGGGCGAGCGGCCGCAGCTCTTCGGGATGGCGTGAGGAGATCATGAGCTCGTAGCCGGCCTTCGCCCAGAGCGAGGCCAACGTGCCGCCGATGTGGCCGGTGCCGATGATGCCGATCTTGAGCGGCCTCGACCGGTGAGATGGGGCCGCCTGCGGCGCCCGCCCTCCTCCAAGAATCACCAGAGCGGCGGCCGCGAGCGCTACGGTCCGAAGCCCTGTCATACCCCTCTTTCTCGCGATGATCGCTCGGCGGCTCGATGTCATGGAGATCTCCCGGCGGGAAGGGTCGGCTCGATGCGCGGCCGCTTCTGCGGGGAGCGGCCGATCTGCAAACTATAGCGCCATGAAGAGGAGCGCGGCGACCCAGCCGAGCAGGATGAGACCGTACAGCCCCCCGGCCGCCCATGCTCCGGCGTGGGCCCCGTCGCTCTGCGAGGGGTGCAGCTCGGAAAGCAGCGCGAGAGACTTCACACGCCCGATGCCCGGCACCAGGACTTGCATCGCCGTCTCGATTTGCAGTCCGCGACGCAAGAGAGCCCGCCGGTGCTTGATCGAGCCGATCTCCCAGCACAGGAATACCAGGCTCACGACGAGCCCGAGCGAAGCCAGCGCCCACCGAGCGAGATCGAGACGGGGACCGGGCGCGGCGGCAGCGGCGAGATACCCGCCGATCGTCGCCGCCGAGCCGGCGACGAACACGGCAAGCCGCACAAGCCGCCCGCTATCCGAGTGCCGCAAAGTGGTGCGAATGTCCTGCCATTCCGCGAGCAGCACGTCGATGCGCCGATCGGGGGCGGCGCCCGATGCAGGCTCGATCGGCCGCGCAGGCATTTGAGAGAGTACCGCTCGCCGGCCGCCGAGCCAGCGGCGCACCGAGCCCATGAAGCCGCGCGATTCCCGGGTCTCTGCCATCGGCTCATCTTCGCACAGCGGTGGCGCGCGGCCGAGCCCTGTGTGACACTCGCAAAACTCCACGCTGGCGAGAGGCTCAGTATGAAGAACCGGGATCAACCGGAGGCGCCGGAGGACGCAGCTCGGAACGAAGAGGAGCTTGCCGCCGCGGCCGGGCGCGCAAACCTGCGAGTTGACGTCGCCAAGCAGAATGTCCGGCTCGCAAAGGAGGAGCTCAAGCGCACCCGCAAGCGCTACAAGGAGGCGAAGCGCGAAGCCAAGCGCGCGCGCAAACGCGCCGAGGCGGCGCACAAGGCGTGGAAGCAAGCACGGCGCAAGCGCGCCGCGTCCTCGTCCGGATCGCCAGAGAGGTCCGAAAAGCCCGAGAAGTCCGGCAAGTCCGCCGCGACGCGCGGCAGAGCGGCGAGAAGGGCGCGTCGCAAAGGCGCCTCCCCGCAGCCCCTCAGCGCGTCTTCAGCCGCGCCTCGACGAGGTTGAGCGAATCCATCCAGTGGCCCGCGAGGTGTGAGAACCTCGCATCGCGTGGCGCTTTGCCGTCGGAAGAGAACGCGATCCACAGCGTCTTGCCGTCTGCGCTCGTCCAGCCGCTCCCGATGTGAATACCGAGAGAATCCCCGCCGACGTATCTCGAGCGAGACGCATTCCACTCGCCGGCTCCGAGATTGCCCCAGCCGCCCCGGCCGCCATGCGCGGCATCGATGTTGGCGTAATAGATGACGGACCACGGGCCCCAGGGATGCGGCGCCTCGTAAAAAGCGACCTGACCGACCTTCTCGCCTTGCGCGCAAGCGAGGTAGCGGCCGAGCGGCGCATCGTAGACGGCCTCCCTCACGATGACAGCCATCGGAAACACGAATCCGTGGGAGTCGGCCCGCTGCGGAGCCGGGTCGATGAACACAGGCTGCCTGCGAGAGGACCGGGCGCTCCAGATCGGATGCCCCCCGTCGTCGAGACCCGCGTAGTAGCGGTACGCCTCGGGATCGAGCAGGCGGTCCTTTGGAACGCGAAGCAAATACGCCGCGTTGGGGAGGACGTTGGGGCCCGGACGGTCCCAGTGGCCGGGGTTGTTGTTCGATGCGTAGAGATAGACGTAGCCGTCGGCAGCACCCGCGTACCCGGGACCGAAATTGACGAAGCCCGATGGACATACGCCGAGTCCGCCGTCGAGCCCGCCGGTCGGGTCCGGATTGCCGTTTGCGTCCGCGCGGCAGAATGTCCACGGGACGTCCTGCCAGGAATAGCCGTTGCCCGGCGAATAGACGATCTCGGAATGATTCGGCGAGTCGTTCGGTCCGCCCCGATCGCCCGGCCGCCAGATGCCGCCGATCGCGTAGAAATCGTCGCCGATGGCGATGACGGCTCCCGCCTTGCCGTTGAGGAGCCCCCGCTTGCCCCCTCCGTACGGGTGCGTAGAGCGATAGCCTCCGTAAATGTTCTCCATGCGGGGTGACGGACACGGCACGTTGCCGGCGGCAGGCACGGGCCCGGAGATCCTCGCAAACCCGAAGCTCGTGTAATCCGCGCCGCCTGCGGGTGCGGTATCGAGCTGGCCGCAGAGCCCCCAGCCATCGCCGAAGAACGCGTACATGGCGCCGTCGGCTCCCCAGGTGAGCGGCCACAAGTCGCTGCCGTCCGAGTTGGGCGGCGCATCCGTTGCGCTTCCGTGTGTCTCGCTGTAGGCGGCGGAGAATCGGAACGTCATCGAGGCGATCGCGGCGCTCGGGCAGTAAGCCGCATCGCCGTGGCGCGACCTCGCGGACGTGTGCACGCGCAAAGGCTGCGAGCGCGCGACATTTCCCGCGCCGTCGAAAGCCTCGACGACGTACGTATAGCGCCTCGCGCCGCTCACGGCGGTGTCTGCATACTGCGTCTGATGAGCGGAGACGGTCGCAATCGGCGCCCCATCGCGGAAGATCCGGTAGCCGGCGACGGCAACAGGATCCGTGGATGCCCCCCACTCGAGCCCGACGACAGCCGCCGTCGCGCACGATCGGTGCAGCCGCGCCGGTGCAGTCGGCAGGCCCGTCCCGCTACGCAGCACCACCGCGTTGTCGACTTGCAGATCGTGGATCAGAGGGGCGCCGCGAGCGCAGGCGATGCGCGCGGCAACCAGCAGCGCGGCTGCCCAACCATGCCGACCGTCAAGCAGGGCTCAGCCACCCTTGGCTCGGCAGGACTCCATGAACGTGACGCGGTCCCGCGCGGTAAGCTGCCTGTCGTTCGCGATGGTGTTGCAGCGGCGCTCGACAGCTCGCTTGGACTCAAATAGATCCTTCGGAGAGCGCGTCGAGACGAGGCACTCGCTCATGTACGATCGGTACTGCTGGTCGGAGAGGTGCTTGCCCTGCGTGGCCGCGATGCAGGCCTTCGCCCGCTTGACGGCAGCTGCGTCGGACGCCGCATCGCTCTGAGCACTTGCAACGGGTATGAGAGCCAGGAGCAGAGCGGCAGTGAGGATGACGGCGCGCATATACCCTCCGACGGTCAAGCCCGCTCGGGGCCGAGCAGCCCTTCGATGCAAATGACGGTAGCGCCCCGAGGTTCCCGCCGCAAGGCGTGCCGAATCCGGCGCCACGGGTGCCAGCTGACATAATCATGGTGCGAAGCAGCGGCCGCGACTCGACGCGACCGCCATCGCCGGCTGGCCGGGAAGATGAAGGACGCTCCGGCGGCAGGCGGTTACCGGCGGGTGTGCCGGTGGGTTCGCCCCGCCTTGCAAGGCGGGGCGAGTCCCAAGCGCTCAGGCCTTCTTCACGGCGAGCTTGATGCGCTTCTGCCAGGCTTTGAAGCGCACGGCAGCCTCGCTGCGCTTCAGCTGGCGGGCGATGCGGCGAACCCCTTGCCGGCCTGCAAGCTTTCGCAGCAGCTTCAATTCAGCGGCGGTCCAAAGCACTCTCTTTCGACGTGGACGTGGCATGTGCAAGCTCCGATTGATACTTGATTTTGATCAAGACGATTGTCAGTTCATACATTCTAACTCTAATATCTTAGCGCCTCATGCGGCTCTTGTCTGTTTGTTTGTGCGTTCCAACCCTCCCGACAACCAAATTTGGCGGCCGACCCAGCAAATTTGGCGCCAGGCCGAGCGCCTTGAGGGCCCATTTCGAGCGGCATTCGCCCTCTTTTCCGGCGCCTCGGGTTTCGTGAGACACATCATTGAAGATTTTGCAAGCCCTCGCGCTCGATGGCATCTTTGCTGTTAGATGCCGTTTCAGCGATGGGACCGAGCAATCGTGCGACGAGAGAATTTGCGAGCCTCCCGCCTGCTCGGCGGGCTTTTTGCCAATCGCGTGATCGCCTTTGAAGCGCGGGAACCGATCGGACCGGAGTCGCTCCTCGAGGAGGAGGCTCGATACGTCAGACGCGCCGTTCACAAGCGCGTCGGAGAATTCGCAGCCGGGCGCGCATGCGCCCGCAGAGCGCTCGCCGAGCTCGCCATCACGAGCTTTCCGCTGCGGGTCGGGGCCGACCGCGAGCCTCTCTGGCCCGAGGGCGTCGCGGGCAGCATCACTCATACGGCAGGCTTCTGCGGCGTTGTGGTCGCAAGAACGACCGAGGCCGCCTCCCTCGGCATCGACGCCGAGCAGCGCGGCGCCGTGCATCGCCGCCTGTGGCGCCACATCGCGACACCCGAGGAGCTTCGGTGGCTCGAGGCGCTCGCGCCCTCCCGCGCGGCGGACATGGCGGCTCTCGTATTCAGCGCGAAGGAGGCCTTCTTCAAGTGCCAGTTTCCGCTCACCCGCGAATGGCTGAGCTTTGCGGACGTGAGCGTGAGCGTCGAGCCCGGGGCGGTGCGCACCGGGCCCCGCGCGGTCAGCGTGACGCCGAGGAGACGCGTCGCGCTGCGGGGATTGCCGCCCCCGCCCTGGGCGGGGCGGTACGCGCTGCGGGGCTCGCTGGTCGTGACCGGCTTCGGCCTGCCGCCTCGCGAGCGCTAGCCCTCACTAAGGAGGGTATACGGTCTGAGGAGGCGTTCGGTCTGAGGAGGGCATTCGGTCTGAGGAGGACGTTCGGTCTCCACATTTGTAATAGATTGTGGAGATTGTGGAGCGAGCATCCCGCGCTCACCGCCGGCGCTGCTCGCACGGAGAACTCCAAGCACGCTAAACTCACGAATACCCGGTCATCGAGCGCCGCGCTCGTTCCACCGTTCGGGCGGTCCGTACCTCCCATCACGCCTTTCATAGCACGGGTGTCGACGGGATCGTTCCGAGTCCCGTATGGTGCGTGGCGAGCTGCATCGTACAGCCGTCTCCACAATGGGACTGGATGCAGACAAAAGGATACATTCAGCGCCCGATCCCGGCTCCTCAATATGACGGGTAATGCATGAACGACATACCGAGAAACGACTTCGAGCTTGCGCCGATCGAGCTGCGCGAGTCCTCGCCGCGTCAGACGGAGAAGCAGGTTCGCCGCCCCCAGCTCGTGAGCATGCTGTTGGTGCTGATCGGCATTGGACTCGTCGGCGCGCTCGCCTGGTATCTCGCGCACCGCAATGCTGCGGGCCAGCAGGGCCGCTTCGCCCGGTTCCGGGCGGCCGCGACGGACGTGGGCTTCGGGGTCGCGACGCATCAGGATGTGCCGATCTATCTCGACGCGCTCGGCGCGGTGACGCCCCTTGCCACGGCCGTGGTGCAGGCTCAGGTCTCGGGCGTGATGACCAAGGTCTTCTACCACGAAGGCCAGATGGTCAAAGAGGGCGATCCGCTCGTTCAGATCGACCCGCGGCCATTCCAGATCACCGCGCAAGAGGATCAGGGCAGCCTCACGCGTGATGAGGCCAATCTCGCGAACCAGAATGTCATCGTGGGGCGCGATCAGGTGCTCGTGAAGCAGGATTCCCTCGCCGAGCAGCAGCTCGACACCGACACGTCCACCGAGAAGCAGCTGCAAGCCATGGTCATGGCCGACCGCGCATCGCTCGCCTCGGCGAACTTGAATCTGGCGTGGACGACCGTCAGAGCTCCGATCTCCGGGCGGGTGGGCATACGGCCCGTGGACGTGGGCAACTACGTCACGCCGAGTTTGACGAACGGTGTCGCGACCATCACCCAGCTCCAGCCCATCGATGTGATGTTCACGCTCTCGGCCGACGACATTCCGCGGCTGCAGGCGCGCATCAAGGCGGGCGCGCAACTGCCGACGACGGTGCTCGACCGTACGCGCACGACGGTGCTCGGACAGGGCAGCTTCCTGACGCTCGACAACATGGTGGACTCCTCGACCGGCACCGTGCGCGTCAAATCACGCTTCAGCAACGCCGACGGCGCGCTCTTTCCTCAGGAGTTCGTCAACGTCCGGCTCCTGGTCGATACCCTGCACAGCGCCGTCGTGGTGCCCACCGCGGCCGTCCGTCACGGCCCGCAAGGCGATTACGTTTACGTCATCGAGCCGGACAGCACGGTCCACATCCAGCTCGTGAAGACCGGCCCCATAGACGGCGACCTGATCTCCATCTCCTCGGGCCTCCAGGGTGGCGAGCGCGTGGTCACCGAGGGCGGCGATCGCTTGGTCGACGGGGCGACCGTGCGCCTTCCGGGACAGACCGGCGATTTCGATCAGTTCCGCTCTGGCGGGGCGGGGCGCGCCGGGGAGCGTCGAGGCGGCGCGAATGGACGGCGCTACCGCCGCAACGACTCTGGCGACTCCGGGGCGGCTCGGCAGCGAGCCGCGCAGTCGGGCGCGGGGCAGCCTGGATGACGAGCGGGTGAATCGGCTGGCTCACCACGATGCTCTCCGCGTAAGAGGCGGCCGTCCATGAGTCCATCGCGTCCATGAGTCCATCGCGCCCGTTCATTCTGCGGCCCGTCGCGACCTCCCTTTGCATGGCCGCGATCGTGCTGGCCGGCATCGTCGGCTTTCACTTCCTGCCGCTTTCCGCGCTGCCCGAGGTGGACTATCCGACGATCCAGGTGGAGACGCAGTATCCGGGCGCGAGCCCGGAGGTGATGAGCCAGACCGT
>JASHTA010000212.1 GCA_030040795.1 Gammaproteobacteria bacterium
GCCCACGCGGATACCAGCATCAGATACGAGGTGATCGGCGCGTACCAGAGCGTCGCCCCGGCGAGGCCGACGAACGAGAGACCCTCGATGCGCAGCCACGCGCCCGTGTCCCAATAGAGCGGCTGGAGCAATCCGCTCCAGACTCGCACCGACCAGATGCCGAGGGCCAGCACGCTCGTGAGCGCCGTGAGGAGATACACGCCGATCGGCGCGATGACGATCGCGACGAGTGCCTTGACGAGGACCGTCTCCGTGTCCGACAGCGGCATCGACTTCCAGAACAGAATGCTGCGGTCGCGTCGCTCCGAGTACAGGCAATCCGTCGCATAGACCCACAGCACGACGGACATCGTCACGTACTGCGCGACCCCGAATGCGAGCACGCCGAGGGCAAAGAGCGCCTGTCCGAGCTGCGGCGGCACGGCCCCCAAGCGATCGGAGGGGATGGCCGAGCGCCCGAAAATCGCTCCGAAGAGCATCAGCACGGCCACGGCGAGCGGCGCGGCCCACAGAGCCGGATGCTCCCAGATCTCCCGGCGGACCAGCGTGAGCGCGCGCTTCATCGTTGCTCTCCCGCGCGCTGCATCTTTGCAACGAACAAATCCGCGATGGAGGGGGTGCGAACGTCGCCGAGCGCCGCAAGCTCGCTCGCGCGCCGTCCCTCGAAAAGCAGGACCCGGCGCCCGAACACCTCGCGCTCGTAGAACGGATGCAGCTCGCGCGCACGCGCCGCCTGCTCCGGACCGGCGGTGAGCTGCACGAATCGCTCCGCGATGGCCTCGACGCTGCTCGCGAGCGCGATGTGGCCGCCGCCGATGAATATCACGTCCGTCAGCAGATTCTCGGCTTCCTCGACCTGGTGCGTGGCGAGCAGCACGGTGCGCTCCTTGTCGAAGTAGTCGTTGAGCACCGTGTCGTAGAACTCGCGGCGGTAGAGCAGGTCGAGCCCGAGCGTCGGCTCATCGAGCACGAGCAGCCGCGCGTCGATCGCAAGGACGAGCGCCAGATGCAGCTGCGTCACCATGCCCTTCGAGAGCTCGCGCACCCGGCTGTTCGGGCGGATATCCGTCTTGCGCAGAAAGCTCTCCGCCCGGGAGCGGTCGAAGCGCGGATGCACCCCGGCGACAAAATCCAGCGCATGTCTCACGCGCAGCCATTTCGGGAGCACCGCTACATCGGCGATGAAGCAGACATCCTGCATCAGTCGGTCGCGGTGCGTGCGGGGATTGAGTCCGAGCACACTGAGCTCCCCATCGACGTGCGTGAGCCCGAGAATCGCCTTGAGCAGCGTCGTCTTGCCGGCGCCGTTCGGGCCGATGAGGCCGACGATCCGGCCGGGATCGACGGTGAAGCTGACGCCGTCGAGCGCGCGGGTCGCGCCGTACGATTTCGAGAGCGCTCGCGCCTCAATGACGGTCGCCACGATCTTCTCCCGACTTGGGCCAGGGCACCGCCGCAGGCCCGCTGTGGAGCAGCTCCTCGGCCGACAGTCCGAGCCTCTGAATGGTCGCGTACACCTTCGGCCACTCGCCCGACAAGAATCGCTCGCGCTCGTCCTTCATCAGCGCGGCCCGAGCCCCGGAGCTCACGAACATGCCCCGACCGCGCCGCTTCTCCACGAGATTCTCATCGACGAGCTGCTGGTAGCCCTTGAGCACCGTGAGCGGGTTGAGCCGAAACTCGGCCGCAACGCTCCTCACCGAGGGCAGAGCGTCGCCCTCCTTCAGGACACCTTCGAGGATCATGGCGACGACCCGGTCTCGCAGTTGCCGGTAGATCGGAAGGCTTTCGTCCCAGTGCGGCTCCATCGAGCGTCGGCTACCGTCCCGTTACGGGTTATTAGCGTTCTAATGTACCAGAACAGCTGCGATGCACCCGAAGGCGATGAGGCCATTCACGAGGAGCGACATGGCGATACCCACGGCGATTTTCAGGACGTGATTCGAAGCATTCATGATCGTAACCTCCATATCGGCCGGCACCTGCCTAGCCATATGGTGTTATATATAACTACAACACTATTCCCGTGTCAAGTTTCCTTTCGGGCTTCCTCGTAACCCTTTTCCGCGGTTGCGGCCGTTCCATTGAGGTAGCACGGATACACTGCGCACGAATGGCGGAGGACGACTGCGGGCTGATGCTGCGCTACGCCGGCGGGGATCTGCAGGCGTTCGCGACGCTTTATTCGCGGCATCGGGGAGCGCTGTATCGCTACCTCGCGCGCCACGTTCGTGAGCGAGCGGCGGCGGACGACTTGTTTCAAGAAGTCTGGAGCCGCGTCATCGCTCATCGTGCGCACTACGAGCCGCGCGCGAAATTCTCGACGTTTCTCTATCACGTCGCGCATCACTGCTGTATCGATTACTTGCGGCGGGCGGCTGCGCGGCCGCACCGGGAGGCCTCCGATGAGGAGCCGCGAGCAGGGTGGGAGAGCCAGTGCGCTCCGGACTGCGATCGGCCGGATATGCGCGCTGAGCAGGCCGAGTGGCTCGCGCGCTATCGCGCAGCGCTCGGGCGCCTGCCGGCTGAGCAGCGGGACGTCTTTCTGCTGTATGAGCAGTCGGGCCTGAGCCTCGAGGAGATCGCGACGGTCACCGGCGTGGGCGCCGA
>JASHTA010000213.1 GCA_030040795.1 Gammaproteobacteria bacterium
AGCGTCGCAAACGCGGCCGTGATGATCGACTCGACGAAGAAATCGAGGTCACCGAGCTGGGCGAGCCGACCGGCGTCGTCGGCGCGCTCGGTCTCGGTCACGGTGCGGTTTGGCGAATTCGCGAAGAGGTTGTCTATCGCGTTGCTCACCTCAGCCGCCCGCGAGGCGTCGGCGATCATCTCTTCGTAAGATTGCACCGTGCCGGCGTCCTTCGCACGCGCTGCATCGAAATACGGATAGTTCACGAGCAGCACCGGCGCCTCGCGGAAGGGACTGCCGGGGATGTCGAAGGTCCCGACGATCTCGAACGTCCAGTCCAAGGTGCCGTCCTTTTTGGGAGCGTTGAACGCATGGATCGGAATCTCCTCTCCGACTTTCCAGCCGAGCCGCTCGGCGAGCGCTTGCGCCACCAGAGCGCCCGTGCGGATGTGAAGGAAAGCCTCATGCGCCGCGGGTGACACGCGGAAGTCGGAACTCATGGCAAAGAAGCTGTCGGCCTCGACGGCGCGGACCAGTACGATATCGCGCGGCGATTGGTAATCGCCGACGAACTGCGATTCGTACGTCACCCGCGTCACGCCACCCACCGCCAGGATCTGCGAAAGATCGGCCAGCGGCAGCGGCAAGCCCGCCGGGTTGCTCGTATCGAGCACGTTGAGCCGTCCCTGAGCGACGAGCTGATCGAACAGGGTGTCGATCCCCTGGAGCATGCCGAAGAGCGCGAACGCGACGACGATCGACAGCAGCGTGAAGATCGCACGCGCCTTCTTGCGCCACAGGCCGGTCCAGACGAGCCTGAAGTACCTCATGCCACGCTCCGCGCGATCAGCCTGGCGGCAAGTTAGCGGCTTGGAACGGGCCGAGCATGACAACCGCGGTAATTTCGCTGACAATTTGCTGACGATCCGTGACGGCAGGACTCGGAGCAATGGAGCACAGGCCGCGCAACGAGACGGAGGCGGAAAATCGCCATGGCTTGCGACTGCCTGAGGACCGCTACCGCGTCGGCGATCTATTCCTCGATATCCAGCGCGAGCGCGTCATACGCTCCGGACGCGAGATCCGCCTCAGCAAGCTGACTTTCGACCTCCTGGTCGCCCTCGTGCGGGCCGCGCCGGATCTCGTCTCCGTCGACGCGCTGATCGAGCGCGTCTGGGCGGGCTCGATCGTGGGGCCGGAGACCGTCAGCCAGCGCGTCAAGAGGCTGCGGCTCGCGCTCGGGGACGATCCGAAAGCTCCACGGCACGTAGGCGGGGTGCGCGGACGCGGGTACCGGTTGATCGCGCCCGTTTCTCCCTGGGTCGCAGCTGCGCCGGGTTCCAAAGCCGGGCTGGGGTCCGAAGCCGCGCCGGATCCCGAAGCCGCACCGGCCAGGGCACGGGCGCGCCTGTCCGAGCGATGGGGCGCAGCAATCGCTCTGGTCGCGCTCGCCCTGGTGGTCTCGGCGTACGCATGGATCCATGCACGGTCTGCCGCTCGCGCCCCACCGGCGCTGACTGCAGATGCGGGCGCCTACCAGCTGTACGAGCAGGCCGGCTCGGTGCCGATCAGCGAGCCGGGGCTTCGCCGCGCCCTCGTGCTGCTCGACGGGGCGATCGCTCGAGACCCGGGCTTCGCGCGCGCCATCGCCGCGCGCGCAGAAGTACGGACCGGCTTCGCCGCTCTCGGCTATCCGCTCGCCAACGGCCTCGAGGATGCAGAACTCGACGCTCGCCGAGCTCTCGCGCTGCAACCCCATCTCACCATGGCCGACGCCGTTCTCGGCATGACGAGCGCGTACCGCGGAGATTGGCCGGAGGCGGACGAGAGGTTCCGCGCGGCGCTCGACACGCTGCAACCCAGCGCGGCCTTCCGCTCGGAATACGCAGTCTTCGTGCTGGAGTCGGAAGGACGAGTGCGACAGGCGCTCGCACAGGCGCGGGAGGCCTATCGCCAAGCCCCGACCGGCCAATCCGAGGTCGTGCTGCTCGCCAGCGTCGATTCCTTGATGGGCCGCGAGACAGAAGCCGAAATGCTCGCGGGTCAGGCGCTCAATCTCGGATACCCGGCGACGGCGGCGCCCCTCGCCGAAGTGCTTGCCACGACCGCGCAATTCCAAGGCCGGTACGCCGAAGCGGCCGAGCGCGCAGTGAACAGTCTGCCCCCGGCTATTCGAAGCGCCGGCGGCGCCCGGGCAGTGAGACTCGTCTACTCGACGCTCGCAGATCCTGGCCGCCGGCCTGCCGCGCGCAGCGCGCTCGACGGCCTGCTGCAATCTCTCGAGCCCGGCGATATCGACGTCGCCACCGCCAAGGATCTCATCAGCTGGCTCGTGAAGGTGGGCGAGGTCGACTCCGCGTACGAGGTGGCGAATCGCTCCCTAGACTCGCTCGCGCGCGCTGGGACGGTCGGCAGTGCTTGGGGCATGCTCTGGAGTCCGGACATGCGCCCGTTCCGCCAGGATCCGCGCTTCGAAGCGTTCGCCGGGCGCCTGAAGCTCCTCGACTACTGGCAGCGGTACGGCCCTCCGGATGACTGCAATTTCGATCGCGGCACGCTCACGTGCAAATGACGGCGCAAGTCCGGGCCCTTGCTAAGGGGCGATGGATCGCCGGATCGCCGCCCTCTGCTTTCCGCGGCGCAGCGCCAGCTCGATCAGCCGCGTGACGAGCTCCCTCGGCGGGATGCCCGAGAGCGCCCACAGCTTCGGATACATCGAGATCGCAGTGAATCCCGGAATCGTATTGATCTCATTGAGGAGGAGGCTGCCGTCCTTCTTGAGGAACATGTCGGCTCTCGCCATGCCCTCACACTCGAGCACTTCGAATGCGCGCAGCGCCAACGCCTGGGCACGTGCCAGCTCATCGGCCGAGATCCGCGCGGGAAGCTCGAGCCGGGCGCCGTGCTCATCGAGATATTTCGCCTCGTACGAATAGAATCCGTCCGAGTGCTCCACGATGATCTCTCCGGCAACGGACACGGTGGGCGGCGTCCCGCCGAGCACGGCGAGCTCGATCTCGCGCCCGCTCACTGCGGACTCCGCGAGCATCTTCGAGTCGAACTCGAACGCGTACCGAACCGCGTCCGCGAGCTCCGCTGCACCCGCGACCTTACGGATTCCGACGGACGAGCCCGCATTCGCGGGCTTGGTGAAGAGCGGAAAGCCGAGCACGGCGATCTCGTCCAGGACGCGCCGCGGCTCCGCATCGAACCGATCCCGCCGAACGGTCCGAAAATCGGCCACCGGAATGCCCGCATCGCGCAAGAGCCGCTTCATCACGTCCTTGTCCATCCCGATCGCCGAGCCGAGCACGCCGGCGCCGACATAGGGGATGCCGGCGATCTCGAACAGCCCCTGGATGGTGCCGTCCTCCCCGAAGGTGCCATGTAGAACGGGGAAGATGACGTCGATCCGGCCCGTGACCGGGCTGGATGCCCCCTCTGAAAGAGGCGACGGCAACTGGACGGGCCGGCCACTCTCGATCCGGACGAGGCGCGGACTCTCCCCGCCCGCGAGGAGCTTCTGCGCATCCTGAGTGAGCCAGCGGCCGGTCTTGTCGATGCCGATCAGCACCGCCTCGAAGCGCGCAGGGTCGAGCGCCGCGAGCACATTGCGAGCCGATAGGATCGACACCTCATGCTCGGCCGACTGGCCGCCGAAGACGATTCCCACCCTGATCTTTTCGCCCGACCCCATGCGTGACCGCCTTTGCACCGCCGACCCCCGAACCTCATCCATTGTACGAGGAAGCCCACGGGAGGCCTGAGAACTGCGCCGCGCGGCGAGCGGCGAGCGGGACACCGCTCCCGCCTTTCGCAACACCAATGAGTGAGTCCTCACTCATTTGTGATATCCTCCGGCCATGATGCCATCGGCCCAGGCCGGATCGACCCGGCGCGCAAGACCCCTTCCTCCGAATGCGCGCCGGGCGGCATTGATCGCCGCCACGCTGCCCCTCATTCGCAAGCACGGCATCGATGTGAGCACTCGACAGATTGCCGAGGCCGCAGGCGTCGCCGAGGGGACGATCTTTCGAGTCTTCCCCGACAAGGACAGCCTCATCCAAGCGGCGGTCGACGCGGCTTTCGACCCGGCCCCGGTCGTTGCCGCGCTCGAGCAAATAGACCCCGCCGAGCCTCTCGCCGAGCGCCTGACGGCCGTCGCCCGCATCGTGCAGGCCTGGCTCACCACGATCATCAACCTCATGATGGCGTTGCGCGGCAGCCGCCCCTTCGCCGAGAAGACGCAATTGAAGCGCCCGCGGCCTTCCGACGAGATCGGCGCCACGATCGCCCGGCTGATCGAGCCGGACCGCCACGCGCTGAGGGTACCTCCGGCGCAGGCCGCGAGGTTGCTGCGGCTCCTGCTGTTCTCGGGCTCGCATCCCGGAATCGCCGAGGGCAAGCCGCTCACGCCGGAGGAGATCGTCGGCGTTGTGCTCGACGGCATCCGCATCCGCCACGTCCTGCCATCCAAAGGCCACCCTTCATGCTGATACGGTTAATGCGGACCTACCTGCGTCCGTACACGAGCTGGCTGCTCGCGGTCATCGCGCTGCAGCTCCTCAGCACGATTGCCCAGCTCTATCTGCCCAATCTCAATGCGGACATCATCGACAGCGGCATCGCCAAGGGAGACACCGGGTACATCCTGAGGACCGGCGGCTGGATGCTGATCATCAGCTTGGCGCAGATCGCCTGCTCGGTCGCCGCCACATACTATGGCTCGCGAACCGCCATGAGCCTCGGACGCGACCTGCGCGCGGCGATCTTTCGCCGGGTGAGCGACTTCTCCGGGCGCGAGGTGGCGCGCTTCGGCGCTCCATCGCTCATCACGCGCGACACGAACGACGTGCAGCAGGTGCAGACGCTGGTCGCCATGACCTGCACGATGATGGTGACGGCACCCATCATGTGCATCGGCAGCATCGTCATGGCGCTGCGCGAGGACGTGGGTCTCTCATGGCTGTTGGGCGTCAGCGTTCCGTTGCTCGCGGTCGTGATCGCGATCGTCATTCAGCGCATGGTGCCGCAGTTCCGGCTGATGCAATCCCGCATCGACATCGTCAACCGGATCCTGCGCGAGCAGATCGGCGGTATCCGTGTCGTGCGGGCATTCGTGCGCGAGCCGGTCGAGACGCAGCGCTTCGCCACCGCCAACGTCGAGCTCACGGACACGGCGCTGCAGGCCGGCCGGCTGATGGCGCTGATGTTCCCTGCGGTCATGTTGATTCTTTACGTGTCGAGCGCGGCCGTGATGTGGTTCGGCGGCTTGCGCATCGAAGCCGGCGAGATGCAGATCGGCGCTCTCACCGCGTTCCTCATCTACCTGATGCAGATTCTGATGTCGGTGATGATGGCGACCTTCATGCTGATCATGATTCCGCGGGCGGCCGTGTGCGCCGATCGGATCGGCGAGGTGCTCGAGACCGAGTCATCCGTCGCTCCTCCGCCTCATCCGGTGAGGTCTGTCAGTGCGCGCGCGCAGGTCGAGTTTCGCAACGTCGGCTTTCAGTATCCCGGCGCCGCCGAGCCGGTGTTGCGGGACATCTCGTTCCGCGTCGCGGCCGGCGAGACGTTCGCGATCATCGGGAGCACCGGCGCCGGCAAGACGACGCTCGTCTCGCTGATTCCGAGACTGTTCGATGCAACCCACGGCGCGGTGCTGGTCGACGGCGTCGATGTGCGCAAGCTCGATCCCGACCTGCTCTGGACGCGCATCGGACTCGTGCCGCAGCGGCCCTATCTGTTCTCCGGAACGGTGGCGAGCAACCTGCGTTACGGCAACCCGGAAGCCACCGACGATGAGCTGTGGGCGGCGCTCGAGGTTGCACAGGCACGCGACTTCGTGAAAGCCATGCCGGCCGGACTCGCTGCGCCCATCGCCCAGGGCGGAACCAACGTCTCGGGCGGCCAGCGGCAGCGGCTCGCCATCGCCCGGGCTCTCGTCCGCAAGCCTGAGATCTATCTGTTCGACGAGTCGTTCTCCGCCCTCGACCTGGGCACCGATGCGCGGCTGCGCGCAGCTTTGCGGCCGGTCACCCGCGATGCCGCCCTGGTGATCGTCGCGCAGCGCGTATCCACGATCATGAGCGCCGAGCAGATCGCCGTGCTCGACAACGGCACGATCGTCGGCCTGGGACGTCACGAGAACCTCGTCCGCAGCTGTCCGACATACGCGGAGATCGTCGAGTCCCAGCTCTCCGCCGAGGAAGCCGCATGAAGGTCGTGCCATGAGCGACGCGCGTCCCAGAGCCATGCCGAAGCGGCTGCCCGAGGCCGGTCAAGCCGCGGGCCGCGGGCCGCCATGGATGGCTGTCGGCCGACCCGCCGAGAAGTCGATGAATTTCTGGCCGTCCGTGCGCCGGCTGCTGGCCATGCTCGGTCCGGACCGGTTTCGGCTTCTCATCGTGATCGTGCTCGCCGTCGCGAGCGTCGCATTGTCCGTCATCGCGCCCGATGTCATCGGCCGCGCGACCGACATCATCTTCACGGGCGCCATCAGCAAGCACCTCGCGCCGGGCTCGACTGCGCAGCAGGCGGTCGCGGCGGCGCGCGCCGCAGGAAACAGCAACCTGGCCGAGATGCTCTCTCACATGCATCTCGTGCCGGGCGCCGGAATCGACTTCGTCGCGCTCGGCTACGCGCTGCTGCTCGTGGTCGCACTGTACCTGGTCTCGAGCCTATTCCTGTGGGCACAGGGATACCTGCTCAACGATGTCGTCCAGGGCACAGTGCTTCGCCTGCGGGGCGAGGTGGAGGACAAGATCAACCGGCTGCCGCTGCGCTACTTCGACCATCAGCCACGCGGGGAGATCCTGAGTCGCGTCACCAACGACATCAGCAACATCTCCCAGAGCCTCCAGCAGACGCTCAGCCAGCTTCTCAGCTCGCTCCTCACGCTGGTCGGTGTCGTCGCGATGATGTTCGTCATCTCGTCCCTGCTTGCGCTGATCGCCCTTGTGACGATCCCCTTCGCCATGTGGGTCACCAAAGTCATCGCGAAGCGCTCGCAGGGACACTTCATCGCGCAGTGGACCCACACCGGAGCGCTCAACAGCCAGATCGAGGAGGCCTTCACGGGTCACGAGCTCGTGAAGGTCTTCGGGCGCCAGCGCGAGGTAGCGCGCACCTTCGATGCGAAGAACGAGCAGCTGTTCGCCGCCAGCTTCTCGGCTCAGTTCATCTCCGGCATCATCATGCCTGCGGTGATGTTCGTCGGTAATATCAACTATGTGCTCATCGCCGTGATCGGAGGCCTGCGCGTTGCGACCGGCGCGATGAGCCTCGGCGCCGTGCAGGCGTTCATCCAGTACTCGAGGCAATTCACCCGCCCGCTGACGCAGGTGGCCTCGATGGCGAGCAGCCTGCAATCGGGTGTCGCATCGGCGGAGCGGGTCTTCGACCTCCTCGATGCGCCCGAGCAACGGGCCGAGCCGGCGGTGGCAAGCGCTCCTCGCACCGTGCACGGCCGTGTCGAGTTCGAGCACGTGGCGTTCCAGTACGAGCCCGATAAACCTCTGATCAAGGATCTATCCCTCGTCGCCGAGCCGGGACACACCATTGCCATCGTCGGCCCCACCGGTGCCGGCAAGACGACGCTCGTCAACCTCATCATGCGCTTCTACGAGCTCGATGGCGGCCGCATTACGCTCGACGGCGTCGACATCGCGACGCTGCGCCGCGATGAGCTGCGATCGCGCATCGGCATGGTGCTGCAGGACGCCTGGCTCTTCAACGGCACGATCCGGGACAACATCCGTTACGGTCGTCCCGACGCCACGGATGAGGAGCTCATCGACGCCGCCAAAGCGACGTACGTCGACCGCTTCGTGCGCAGCCTGCCGAGCGGCTACGACACGGTGATCGACGAGGAGAGCAGCAACGTGAGCGCCGGCCAGAAGCAGCTCATCACCATCGCGCGGGCCTTTCTGACCGATCCGGCGCTGCTCATCCTCGATGAGGCAACCAGTTCCGTCGATACCCGCACCGAGACGCTCGTTCAGCACGCCATGGCGGCGCTGCGCTCCAACCGCACGAGCTTCGTCATCGCGCACCGGCTCTCGACGATCCGCGACGCGGATCTCATCCTCGTCATGCAGCACGGCAGCATCGTCGAGCAGGGCACCCACGAGCAGTTGCTTGCGCGCGAAGGGGCGTACTACGAGCTGTACAACGCCCAGTTCACGGGCACCGCGGTCGAAGCCGAGGGCCAGCGGGCCATGGTCGGGACCTGAGGATCACGGCCGGCGTGCGTATGTGTACAGCCGGACGCGGTAGATCTGCAATTGGTGGGCATCCATCAGCAGCGCGCGCCCTTGGTCGGTCTGATCGCCGTTGAGGACTCGTTCAGTCGCCCAGCCGCTTCCGGTGCGTATGATCTGCTCGGCCTCGGCAATCCCTGCAATCCGATTATCGACGTCCGGATCGCGCAAGAACGTGACGGTCAATCCGCCGCCGACGATCAGGAAATCGTTCGGCCGCTCCTCGATGACCATCATGCCTCCGCCCGAGGTCGGTGGCGCTCCCGATGGCCACGCGCGCGACAATGCCGCATGGAACAAATATCCGCCGAGAGCGATCGTTTGAGAAGGGCGCGGGCTCGACGCTTGCAGCATCAGCGCGGCGATCTGCCGGCGCTGTTGCGCCTGAAGGACAGTGTCCTTCAGCGCGTCGAGAGCATCGTAGACGTCACCGATACTCGGACCGGATTGGGGATGCTCCGTCTGCACGGGTAATGAGTCCACCCCGAAGGGGGAGAATCCGAACCCGCGCGCCTCACCGAAGGTGTAGAGCGCATTCCAGGATGCCACGTCCGGCCTCGCCTCCGCGACGAACACCGGATTGCCGATGAGCCGGTAGCGATCCACCCACTGCGCGAAATCGGGCCAGTAAATGTCGGGAGCGTAAAAGTCGATCGCCGGCGCCGCTGCCCGGTAAACCGCCTGGTCGCGCGGATACGGCCCACCACTCGGATACTCCCCGGCGCGCTCGAAGGGTGCCGGAAGCTGGGCATTCATGTACATCGGCAGCGCATAGGCCGCCTTGCCCGCCTCTACGACCTGGCTCACGAACAAGCCGTAGTGCCATGCCATGAAGACCTCGTCGGCGTAGTCTCCGAACATCTCCTTCCACGTGCGGGCGCTGGGCTTGAAGCGGGCTGCGAGTTCGGGCGACAGCTGATCGCGGTGACCCTGAAGGTACGCGATGAGCCGTGTGGGGACGGGTGATTCAAATAGCCGGTCCGCCTGGATGGAACGGTCACGCCCCCCTAATCCGAGATAACCCACTTCATTCTCCACTTGCACCATCAGCACCGTCTGCTCCCGCTCGTCCCTATCGCGAACGTGCGCCATGAGCGCAGCGAAGGCACGACTGTCGCAGCGCGCAGTCTCCTCTCCGAGAGGCGAGAGGATCGCAAGGGGCAGGCCGTCGGTGGAGAGAGCACGTGGAAATCGCCTGATATCTCCCAGCACCCACCCTGGTGCGTACTCGGAGAACGCGTTTTTCCAGCTCCCGAACCAGAGCAGGATCAAGTGCAGATGCTGCTGACGCGCCACATCGATCCAATGATCGAGGATGGAGAAGTCGAAGCGGCCCTCCTCCGGCTCAACTTGAGCCCAAGCCACGGGCATCAGCACCGTATTGAAGTGCATTTGCGCGAGCCTGGGCAGAATCGTATCGGCCTGGGCCGCCGTGCCCGCGGAGGAGTTGCCGAGCTCGCCCGCGAGGGCGAGGAAGGGCTTACCGCGCATCAGCAACTCCGATGCGCCATTGACCTCCCGTACGCCGGGCGGCTGCTGAGAACGTGCATCCGCGCCCGCGCCGAGCAGACTCAGCACGAGAGCGGGGATCAACGGCGTTGCCACGAACTTCACAACGACTCCTCTCATCACAGCAGCGCGTGCAAACGTGAATGCAGCGCGGGCTCATCGAGCGTGGCGAGGACACCCGGATCGGCTCCCGCATCGAGGCGCGAGAGCACCGTGCGTGCGAGTGTCGCTCGGTTCGCCGGATCGAGCTCCGCCCAGCGCTCGAGCAAGTCCGCGACCAGCGCGAGCGCCTCGGGATGCAGCCGGCCGCTCCGAAGCCGCCCTCCAAACCGACCCGGCGAGCTCGCCGCTGCGGTCTCATCGATCACCAATACAGTGCCGGCCGCCATGTCGCCGAGGCGCACGCGCTGCGTCGTCGCGAGACAGCAGATGAGTCCCACCACGTAGAAGACCGGTAATGAATCGATCAGGCGCAGGACATTGCGCATCAAGAGGGCCCCGGTGGTGGGGGTTGCGCCCTCGCGCGTAACGACCCGCGCACCGGCCATGCGCTTGCCGGGAGTACGGCCCTGCATGACCACCTCGAGCACCGGATGGTAGAGGATATAGATCAGCACGGCCGGCACGGCGACGGTGAGCAGAAAGAGCCTCGAGGTGAGCGCAATGTCGGCGCCGTGCGGAAGCACGAGCCGCGCCACCAAGCCGAGCAGGACCCACGCGAGAGCCAGCAGCAAGCGGATGTGCCAGTCGATCACGAACGCATAGCTGCGCGTGCCGGGACCCGCGACGGTGAGGGCCATGTCGCTCAAGGGCTGCTATTCTGATACCTTCCCGCTGCAAGATCCACGCGCGGCCACACCTCTCGAAAGCGCAGATCAAAGGCAAACATGGCGTACGCACCGCCGTCCTCTCCGCAGTCGATCGGCGGCGTCGTCGACGATGGCTTACGGCTCTTTCGCGCCTCCTTCAGCCGGTGCTGGCTGCTCGCCATCATCCCCGGACTGATCCTCGCGGCCTACGAGATGGAGTTTCCCGTCACTATCCGGCCCGAGCCGTCACTGAGCTACCTCGTGTCGCTCGAGGCCGCCATGCGGTCGCCCCGAGTCGTCGGGCTGGAGCTGATGAGCCTGCTGCTGACCCTCATCTTCCAGGGCGCCGTGCTGGTGCGGGAAATCGCGATCGTCCGCGGAGACGACTCCTTCACGCTCATCGATGCGCTCCGCAGAAGCATCGTTCGGCTGCCCGGAACGATACTCGCGACCGTGCTCTTCGCCCTCGCCTGTCTCGTCGGATTCATCGCGTTGATCGTCCCGGGCGTCTGGCTCGCGGGGCGGCTGCAGCTGTGGACCGCGGCCCTCTTCATCGAGGATGCCAGCGCCATCGAGGCCCTCGCCTCGAGCTGGCGCCTCACGCAGGACCGCTGGTGGCGCGCGGCAGCCATCTTCACGGTCGCCGTGTTCATCGTGATCGTACTCTCGGTGGTCTTCGCCTTCGTCGGAGGAATAATCGCGGCGCTGAGTGGGTCGAGCATCATGGAGAGTACGTCCGTGCTGCAACTGTTTACCGTCGGATCCGGCGCGGTTGCGTACCCGCTCGATGCGGCGATCTGGCTCGCGATGTATCACGACTTCCGGCTGCGGCGAGAAGGCGGCGACCTCGCCGCCCGCGCGCAGGCGCTGAGCGGCACCGCCTGATCGTCACATCGGATTGGGCATCGGCGCCGGCCCATCGGGCAGTGGGATGAATTCGTCATGATCGAGGTCCGGCAGCTTCATCCTTCCCGCCTGCCAGTCCGACTTCGCCTGCTCGATCCGCTCCCTCGAAGAGGAGACGAAATTCCAGTACAGGAAGCGCTCCCCCAAAGGCTCACCGCCCAGCAGCATGACCGCCGCAGATCGCGCCGCAGTGAAGCTGGCCGGGCCAGGTTTCAGCACTACCATCTCGCCCGTCTCGAAGCGCCGGCCCTCGCAGTTGATGGCGCCCGAGGCAACGTAAGCCGCACGCTCGGAATAATTGTCCGGAACGCTCGCCCGGGCGCCCTCCTCCAGGTCGAGATGTACGTAGAAGAGCGGCGAATGCGTCCTCGTTCCGGCCTGAAGTCCAAAGGCGCTGCCTGCGATCAGGCGCCCGCGGGCTCCGGCGTCGTGCCAGATGGGCAGATCATCGCCTCCGTGATGAGCGAAACTGGGGTCTGTCTCCTCCTCGGACTGCGGCAAGGCGACCCAGGCCTGAATCCCGTGCACGTGGTCGCCTCGCGCACGAGCCTTCTCGAAACGCTCCGAGTGGGTGATGCCGCGCCCGGCGACCATCCAGTTGACCTCGCCAGGCCGGATCGCTTGCTCCGAGCCGACGCTGTCGCGATGCATGATTTCTCCGGAGAAGAGATACGTGATGGTCGAAAGCCCGATGTGCGGATGCGGCCGCACGTCGACCGAGCGAGGGACGCCCGGGGCCAACTCGAGCGGCCCCATGTGATCGAAGAACACGAACGGCCCGACCATCCGCCGCAGGACGAAGGGCAGCACGCGACCCACCTCGAACCCGCCGAGGCTGCGGCGACGCTGTCGTATCACCGTCTCGATCATGAGAATTCCTCCGACTCCCCCGGACTCACAGGGTAGCCCTTCTTCGGTATCTTCCGCGCGTCCCATTGCGTATCCCATTGCGCTTCCAATTGCGCTGCGCCCGCGACTCCGCCGCGGTACCATTGGAAACGGGGGGATCGCCATGACTCGGATCGATCGACGCGCTTTGCTGCAGTTCCTTGCGGCAAGTCCGGTGCTCGCGGGGTTGCTATCCCTCTCGAGGGCTCCTCTTGCGAAGGCCTCCAACGCCACACCTACGCTCAGGTCCGCGGCCGAGGCGCTCGATGTGTTCGAGCTGAGGGACTTCGCGCAGCAGGTCGTTCCGCCTGCGCACTGGGGATACCTGCAGAGCGGGGTCGATGGAGACGTGACGCTTCGAGCGAACGAGGCGGCGTATTCCCGCTACGAGCTTCGCGGGCGGCGCTTCGTGGACGTGAGCCACGTGGACCTCTCGACGACGGTGTTCGGGATGCGCGTCGCCTCGCCGATCTTCTGCTGTCCCATCGGCAGCCTCCGCGCATTCAATCCGGACGGCGAAGTGGCCGTGGCGGCGGCGGCGAGAACCCAAAACGCGCTTCAAATCCTCTCCACGCAGAGCTCCTGTTCTCTCGAGGACGTGACGGCCGCACGCCGGGGCCCCGTGTGGTTTCAGCTGTATACGACGAATCGCTTCGATGTCACCCGCAAGCTCTTGAAGCGCGCCGAAGCGGCCGGCTGTCCCGTCGTTGCGGTGACGGTCGATCTGCCGGCCGGGCGGAACACCGAAACGGCCGCACGCCTGCGGCGCGAGGACACCCGCACCTGCAGCGCCTGTCATGTCGTGGACGCGCGCGGCAACCCGCGGCTGAGCCTCGCGACCGAGCCGATGTTCCAAGGCATCGACACGAAAGGGCTCGCGCTCACCTCGCCCTCGCTCACCTGGGACTTCATCAAGCGCCTGAAGGATGCCACGACGCTCAAGGTCGTGATCAAGGGCATCGAGGCGCGTGAGGATGCCGAGCTCGCCGTGGAACACGGTGCCGACGGCATCATCGTCTCCAATCACGGCGGACGTGCGCTCGAGAGCGGACGCGCGACGCTCGAGTCGCTCCCCGGGGTCGTTCAGGGCGCCGCCGGCCGCATTCCCGTGCTCGTGGACGGTGGCGTGCGCCGCGGCACGGATGTATACAAAGCGCTCGCCCTCGGCGCGAGCGCCGTCGGCATCGGTCGCCCCTACGCCTGGGGACTCGCCGCCTTCGGCCAATCCGGGGTCGAGCGGGTGCTCAAGATCCTCAACCTCGAGTTTCGCCTGGCGATGGTCGGCTGCGGCGCGCGCTCGATACGCGAGATTTCCGCCGACTCGATCATCGCGAAAGGATGACCTGCCTGGCAGTGGACTGACGAGTCGCCTGGATACGGACTGCGGCTCAACGGCCGCGAGTGTGCTTCTCCACGGCCTCGAGCAGCAGCTCCGGACGATAGGGCTTCGCGATCCAGATCACGGCGCCTTCCCTGCGGCCCTGCTCGATCCGGTTCCTCCCGGATTCCGTCGTGAGCGCGACGAACGGGATAGCGCCGCGGGTGGGGTCCGACTTCAGTCGCTTGAGGAGCGCAATCCCATCGATGCCCGGCATTTCGATCTCGCTGATGACGAGGTCGATGCGCTCGCCTTCGAGCAGGGCAAGCGCCTCTTCGCCGCTTGTGGCCTCGCGCACCTCGTAACCCGCACCCGACAGTACGGCATGCGTCACGGAACGGGCCAGCGGAGAATGGTCCACGACGAGCACTCTCTTGCGCATGATGACGATTGCGGTTTGCCGGCCCTGCAGCGGCCGAAACAGTGACCTCTCCCTGGGGTCTCGGGTCAGACGCCATGATGAGATCCGCACGGTGGCTACGCCCCCCTCCGTTAGGAGGGGACGTGCGAACATGACGAGGGTGTAATGTGGTCCGCGCCGGGAGCGGCTCAGTACGCGGCGAGTATGCCCAGCATTCGAGCGCGCTGAATCGCATGATGGCGGCTCGCGGCCCGGAGCTTCGAGAAGACGTTTTTCAGATGCCATTTTACGGTCGTCTGTCCAACGTCGAGCGCGATGGCGATCTGCTTGTTCGAGAATCGCTGGGCCGTCAACTCGAGGACCTCCCGCTCCTTGGGTGTGAGGAAACCCGTCGGCGCGGCGCGTGGTAGCTCCTTCCCCGGGCCACCGGTCGCCGGCAGATTCAAGCGGCTCACCTGCGGAACCGATGGCTCAGCCCCTTCATCCCGCTCCTCGGGCATGACTGCGCGCCGCAGCGCCAGCACATAGGGCTCGCTGAGCAGGCGCTTGCAGCCGAGACTCGCGGTGCGCCCGATCGCCTCTTCGAGGAGTGGCCGTGCGTCCGCACCGCGCGCATGCATGGATTCGGCGCGCAGCAGCCGGATCTCCAGGGCATCCATCCCGCGCCGCAGATGCTCCGCCTGCTGCCCAGCGGTCTCGAGTAGATCGAGCACGGCCGACCACTCCCTTCGGGCGCGAGCGGCGTGCGCAGCACCGATACCGCGGTGCAAGAGCAACAGTTCCTTGAAGGGGCCCGACAAATCTCCCGCGGCATCGAACACTGCATCGAGCCTGCGCAACACTGCCGCGCACGTTTCGGGGCGGCCGCGGGCACTATGGAGCCTGATCAGGTCCGTGAACGCCATCACTTGTACGCGTGGCATCCGACGGCTCTCGCCGACCGCGCAGAGCTCCTCGAGGAGCTCGCACGCACGTCCCTCGTCTCCCCTGTGCAGTGCCAATCTCGATGCCGCGAGAAACCCTGCCATCAGGCCCGACGGCGTCGCGAATTGCTCGATGGCGTCCAGCCGGTTGAGCAGAACCGTGGAGGCCTCCTCGAGCTCGCCGCACTCCCACAGGGCGAAAGCCGATAGTCCCGCGAGCGTCACGGCCGGAACGCTGCGCCGCCCCGCATTGCGCTGGGCGCCAGTCAGTGCCCTCGCCAGCACCTCCGCGGCGCTCGTGACGTGACCCTCCCAGAGATAGGCCATTCCCTCGACTGCCAAGTTGAACGCACTCACCAGTCCCGTCTCGCCGTCGCGCATCGCGCGGCGCGCCTCCTTGAGGATTCGTCGGGCTTCGGCCGGACGGCCTCGATAAAGGGCGATCATCGCCGTCTGATTGGGTCCGTTGAACACGCCCTGATCCCGCATTGCGGGCATTTCGCCGCGCCACGCTTCCACCAGTTTCTCCGCGCGGTCGATTCGATCGGCATAGATCTCCGCGGCGCTCAGCACGAGTCGCGCAAGCAGGTGCTCATGATGAGTGCTGCGCCTGTCGCGCAGCACGCGATGCGCAAAGGCCCTCGCCTCCTCGTGCCGTGCGCCAAGTGCGCTGCTCCAGGCCGCCGCGAGAAGCACCTGCGGGCGGAGCGCCCGCTTTGGAAGCGGTACGCGCTCGAACCACTCGCGCGTTCTGGCGACCTGCCCCCGTGCGAGCGAGGCGAACAAGGATCTCTCCGCGAGCGCCCACGCGCGCTCCCTTTGCCCTGCTTGCAAGGCGTGACGCGCGGCCTCCTCCTCGAGCCCATGGGCCGCGAGCCAGGTGGCAGCGGCGGCGTGCACGGACCTGCGGGTGTTGGCCGGCAGCTTCGCGAACTCCTCGCCGAGAACCTCACGCGCCATCGGGTGCATCGTCAGCCAGCCGCCCTCGAGGCTCTCCGAGAAAAGCGGCGTCGTCTCGCGAAGCCGCTCGAGCACCCGGGTCGAATCCCGCCGCCCCGTCAAGGCGTTACAAAGGCCGGCATGCACCCGCTCCACCGTGGCTATCCGCACCAGGAAATCGTGCTCGGCTCCCGAGCGGTGCGTCAGCAAAGACTCGAGCAGAACGTGCCGGAAATCGAGGTGATGCGAAGACGCATTCGGCGCCGATTGCCGTCCGCTCCCGCGCGCACGGCGTTCCATCGAGGCGATCGCGAGCTGAATGCCGAGTGGCCAGCCGTGGGCGAGCTCGTGAATTCGGGCAGCCTCATCGGGGTCGGCCCTTGCGCCGAAGCGCAGTTGCAGAAGGTTGACCGTCTCCTGCAGCGAGAACCGCAAATCGTCCGCCGAAAGCTGCGTCGCAACGCCATGTGCCGTCTGTTCCGCGAGCTCGGCGACCGGCCGCCGCGCCGCGAACACCACTCGCAGATTCGGCGCAAGATTGGCGAAGACGTAGCCGAGAGACCGCTCGCGTGTCTTTCGCGGCAACCGATCGGCCTCATCCACGATCAGAACCGTCTCGCTGGCGAGATCGGCTATTTCGGCAAGCCAGTCGGTGAGCTGGCCGAACTCCGCCGGACCCGATACATCCGGGTCGCGCATGCGAGCGAAGCTTCGCCGGCCGCCGGCTCTCTCCGTGGCGAGGGCAATGGCCTTCGTGAAGCGCGCAGGCTCATCGGCGCCATCCGCCGACAGCCATGCGACGATCGCGCCGCGCCGCAGCAACGCACGCCGCCACTGACAGAGCAGACAGGTCTTTCCAAACCCCGCCGGCGCGACGACCGCAATGACCTGCTTGTCATGGAGCCGAGCGCCATCGATATGGGTTCCCGCACGGTCGAGGAGCCCAGCTCGGACCCGCGGCGCGGTGACCTTGAGGAGCAGGCGTGGATCGGCGCCGTCGGCGGCCGCGCTTCGTCCGTACGGGGATCTCATCCGCTTCGTACCCCCACCGAACCGGACTCGAGGGCCAAGCCTACATCGACGCCCCGCGCCCCGCTACTTTGTCCCCGACGATCTACCTGAACAGCGTCAGCGCGTTCCGCAGCGTCTCGAGCACCCCCCACAGCAGCGGGATGCCGACAAATCCCCACGCGAGGACCAGATGGATGGGCCGAGTGCCACGTGAATTGCCGACGGACATGGTCGTCCCCTCACTCGGTGACAGGCGCAATCCGCGGCCGGCTCCACCCCATGTGGTGCCGCTCGTTGACGGACGTGATGAAAAGGTTGCAGAAGAATCCGATCACGAGCAGCCCGGCCATGATGTACATGGTGAGGTTGTAAGCGTGGGCCTTCGCCACGCCATGATCGATCTGATACTGGCGGATGTAGTTGACGAGCACGGGGCCGAATACACCCGCCGCCGACCATGCGGTGATGAGCCAGCCGTGAATGGCGCCGACATAGCGCGTCCCGAACATGTCTTTCAGATACGCGGGGACGGTCGAAAAGCCGCCGCCGTACATGCTGATGACGACGAGGAAGCAGAGCACGAATAGTCCGACGCTGCCGATCGCACCCGTGGTCGGTACCAGCGCATAAAGTACGGTGCCGAGGATGAAAAAGCAGAAGTAGGTATTCTTCCGTCCGATCAGATCCGAGATCGACGCCCAGAAGAACCGGCCACCCATATTGAACAAGCTCATCAACCCCACGAACCCCGCCGCAGCGATCGCCGTCACCCGGCCGGGGAACATTTCCTGGCTCATGGCCGATGCCTGACCGATCACTCCGATACCCGCCGTCACGTTGAGACACAGGACCCACCAAATGAGCCAGAACTGCGGCGTTTTCAGCGCCTCGTAGACATGAACGTCGGCCGTCGTCACGAGTTTTTTCGGCGTGGCGGGCGCCGCCCAGCCCGCCGGCTGCCAGCCCGGCGCCGGGATTCTGACGATGGCCGCTCCGACCAGCATGAAGCACAGATAAATGAGCCCCAGGCAGATGAAAGCCTCCGCAACGCCCACGTGCCGCGGCGTTGAGAATTTCCCCATCAGCCACACCGAGAGGGGCGAGGCGATGAGGGCGCCGCCGCCGAACCCCATGATCGCCATGCCGGTCGCCATGCCCGGCCGGTCCGGGAACCACTTGATCAAGGTCGAGACCGGAGAGATGTAGCCGAGCCCAAGCCCGAAGCCGCCGATGAGGCCGTAACCCAGATAGATGGCCCAGATCTCGTGCACCCGAACGCCGGCCGCAGAGATCAGAAAGCCGCCGCTGAAGCACAACGCTGCGGCAAACATCGCGCGGCGCGGGCCGCCGTCCTCCACCCAGCGTCCGAGAATCGCGGCCGAGACGCCGAGAAAGAAGATGCCGAGAGTGAAGATCCATCCGATGTCGGTGAGTTTCCAATCGCCCGGCGCCGAGTGATTGATGCCGATGAGCCGGGACATCGGTAGATTGAACACGCTGAACGCGTAAGCCTGTCCGATGCAAAGATGAATGCAGAGCGCGGCGGGCGGTACCATCCAGCGGCTGTAGCCGGCACCGGCGATCGTCCGCTCCCGATCGAGGATCGACAATACCCCCATAGCCTTCCCCCCTTGTTCTGCACGGGCGATCCACTGCCGCCCGACGGCAATCTTACGCTGGGGACCGCGACCTGGCACCACGGCCGACGCGACGAATGTGACAGAAATTTGACAGACTCAAGGGAGCCGCGCGGAGCGCATCCTCTACGCGCTCGGCCCCACCGCCGCGCTTGGGGGAACATCACCGCCAGCATGACCTCTGCCGATAGCCGTACGCGGGCCCGAAGTCCTGATCTGTACGCTGGATGAGGCTTGCGATACCCTGATCTTGCGGGGCATCTCAGACGGCCGATCACCAGAGGGGTGCTCAATGGGCGCCGAGCGGGATTGCGAACGAGCGCTACGGGCCAGCGAAGAGCGGCTGCGGGCAGTGTTTATCCATGCGGCCGTTGGCATCGCCGTAACGGCCCGCGATGGCTCCTTCCGCGAAGCGAACCCCAAGTTCTGCGACATTCTCGGCTACTCGCTCGAGGAGCTTCGCCGCATGACGGTGCTCCAGATCACCCATGCCGGCGACGCGGAGGCCACGCGCACCGAGATTCAGCGGCTCCTGAAGGGCGACGCCGATCACTACGCTCTGGAGAAGCGTTACCTGCGCAAGGACGGAAGCATCGTTTGGGGCAGCACCCGCGTGAGCATCCTCCGCCAAGCCACCGGTAGACCCGAGCAGTTCATTGGTGTCGTGGAGGACATCACGGCACTCAAGCAGACCGGGCAATTGCAGAGCCGTCTCGCCGCGGTGATCGAATCCTCCGACGACGCCATTATTACGAAGACGCTCGAGGGCATCATTCTCACCTGGAACCCGGGAGCCCAGAGGATCTTCGGCTACGCCGCACACGAGGTCGTCGGAAAGCCAGTCACCGTTCTGATGCCGCCCGATCACGTGAACGAGGAGCCGGCCATACTGGAGCGGCTGCGCCGTGGAGAGCGGATTGAGCATTACGAAACCGTGCGCATGCGCAAGGACGGTGAGCGGATCGACATTTCGCTGACCATCTCCCCCATCCAAGACGGCCTCGGCCGCATTGTCGGAGCATCGAAGATCGCGCGCGACATCACACGTCAAAAGCGCGCCGAGGAGGCGCTGCGCGAACAGGGTCGCGTGCTGGAGCTGCTCGATGCCGCCGGACGCGTCATCGCCTCGAAGCTGGACCTTCACGCAGTCCTGCAGACCGTCACCGACATTGCCACCGCGGTGACCGGGGCCAAGTACGGCGCCTTCTTCTATAACGTCATCAATGAGCGGGGTGAAGCCTATCGGCTGTACGCGCTGTCCGGCGCCCCACGCGAGGCATTCGAGCACTTCGGCATGCCGAGAAATACGCCTGTCTTCCAGCCGACGTTCGCCGAATCAAGCGTCGTTCGCGCTGCCGACATCACTCAGGATTCCCGTTATGGCCGCACGGAGCCCCATCGGGGAATGCCCGAAGGGCACCTTCCCGTGAAAAGCTACCTCGCGGCTCCGGTCCGGCTGCGCTCCGGTGAAGTTGCCGGAGGACTCATTTTCGGGCATCCCGAACCGGCTGTCTTCACGGCTCGATCGGAGCAGCTCGTCGTTGGGATTGCCGCACAGGCGGCCATCGCCATCGAGAACGCCCGGCTCTACGAAGCGGGCCAGTTGGAAATCGCGCGGCGCGAGCGCGCAGAGGCGTCGCTCAGAGCGGCCGATCGGCGCAAAGATGAGTTTCTGGCAACCCTGGCGCACGAGCTGCGCAACCCGCTTGCGCCCATTCGGCAGGCGGTATCGATCGCTCAATCCGAGCTGGCAACGCCCGATCAGCGGCGATGGAGTCATGGCGTCATCGATCGGCAGATCCGGCACATGTCATTGCTTCTGGACGACCTGCTCGACATCTCGCGCATTACCCACGGCACGCTTCAATTGCGTACCGAGCAGATCGAGTTGTCCGCCATCACGCGTGCGGCCATCGAGACAGCGCGACCGCTCATCGATCGCAAGCATCATTCGCTCACGGTGGATCTGCCGCCCGCTCCGGTCCGGCTTTGGGCCGATCCCGTGCGACTCGCGCAGGTTCTGTCGAACCTGCTCACCAACTCCGCAAAATATACCGACCCCGGAGGCAACATTTCCCTCCGTGCGCGCTCGGCTGACGAGGAAGTCTCCATCGAGGTATCGGATACCGGCATCGGGATTCCTCCCGAGGCCCTCGGTGACATCTTCACGATGTTCTCCCTGGTCCGCACGACGGGGGAGCGCTCGGACGGCGGACTCGGGATCGGTTTGGCGCTTTCCAAGGGTATCGTCGAGCTGCATGGCGGGAGGATCGAAGCGCGCAGTGAAGGTCCTCGGCGAGGAAGCACTTTTACGGTCCGGCTGCCCAACCACCCGCCGCAGTGTGCAGGCGAGCCGTCACGCGCGGCACCGGCTTGCAGCACCGGAATCCGACCGCGGCGTGTACTCATCGCGGATGACAATCGGGATGCCGCCGAAACCCTCGCCGTCCTCCTCGAAATGCGAAGTCATACCGTCACCTTGGCGCACGATGGACGGGAGGCTCTCGAGGGCTTCAATGCGTTCATGCCCGACGTCGTCGTCTTGGATATCGGGATGCCCGGATTGAACGGCTACGAGGTCGCGCGGCAAATCAGAAGTCAATCCGTTGGACAGACGGTAACGCTGATCGCCCTGACGGGCTGGGGACAGGAATCGGACAAAGCGCGCGCTCGCGCCGCCGGCTTCAATTACCACTTCACCAAACCGCTCCCACCCGAGGAGCTCGTCGCGATCGTGGCCCGAGACTGACTCCTCGGACGGGATCGCGAACGCGTTGCCGGACTAGCCCGTCAAGAAGGGCGAATTACGGCTCGACGGACAATTTATTGATCACGTCTACCACTCCCTTGACGTGCTTGGCATCCCGTTCCGCCCGGTCCTTGGCGTCGGCGGAATCGATGTGGCCGGTCAGCGCCACGACGCCGTCCTTCGTCTTCACACTGATGTGGCTCGCCCGCGCTCCGAAGTCCCCGACCAGTTCCGACTTGACCTTGGTCGTAATGTAGGAGTCCTTGACCGGATGCTGGTCCGACGCGAGAGCGGTACCCAGAGAAAGACCGCACAACACGGCCGCGATCGACAACAGGCGTTTGGGTTGCATGTAACTCCTCCTCCACTGGTTGGATCGTAACGCCCGGCAATCGGTCGAGTTCCCGTACCGAGCGTACCGTCTCGCATGGGACGGAAAAGACCGAGCGCAACGGCGTAGAGCGCAAGCGCGAACGCAATAGTTGCATTGAACCCAAAGGCCAGCGACATGAGAACGCTCAGCAGTCCCCCCACCACCGTGAACACTCCGTTCATTCCCCAGGCCCATGCGATCGCCCCGCGAGGCCGATGCTCCAGTGCGAGAATTCCGAGCGGAAAAGGCATGCCCATGAAGAAGCCCAGCGGAAAGATGATCGTCCCCGACAGCAGCACGCGCGCGGGCAGCGACAGCGCCAGCGCAGCATGATCGACTGCCTGAAACACCGCGATCAACAGGCTCCCCACGACGACGATGCACACGAAGGGCACCGGCCATCCGCGATGGGGCGACAGTCTTAGTCGACCGGAGAGCGCGCTGCCGACCCCAGCCCCGAGCAGCAGCGTGAAGATGACCGCCGAGTAGGTGTAGAGCGGGCTGCCGATGAGCTGCATGAACTTCTGGATCAGCACCAGCTCGATGATGATGAATGCGGCTCCGAGACACGAGAAATACCCGAGCATCGGCGCGGCGCGGGCCCCTTCTTCGCGGCCGACCCGCGAGAGCTTGAGCGGCAGGAGGACAAAGAGCGCGACGAAGATCAGGGACACGAGCGCCGTCAGCGCCAGATTGATCAACTCCATCGGGATGCCGTGTCGCGTCTGGGCATTGAGCACGTAGGCGGTGCCTGGATCGACGAATTCGTCGCGCCCCGGGACGAGGGGGCGGAGGGACTTGCGCAGCATGCCGATGTACGGATGATCGTCCGTTCGCGCGGTGTAGTTGACGGTGAGCCGGTCGGCAAGCGCACTCGGAAAGACGCCCGAGTAGAAGTCGTCCGAGAGCAATCGTTGGGCCGGGTCGAGCGGATTCTCAACGAGCGCAAGCGCATCGGTGGCCGGCAGCTGCGGGGATCCGAGGAACCGCTGCAGCGTCGCGATCTCCGGTGCGGTCCACGGCTGCATCTTGATCAGAATCGTCGGCAGGGTCAGGTCGGCCTTCGAA
>JASHTA010000214.1 GCA_030040795.1 Gammaproteobacteria bacterium
CGCGATGGGGCGAACGCGGCCGTTGCGCTCGAGAGCTCGGACTTCGATATCGTTCTGCTCGACCTGGGACTCCCGAAGCGCGCGGGACTCGACGTGCTGCGCGAAGCGCGCAGCCGCGGCATCACGGCGCCCGTGATCATCATCACCGCGCGGGATGACGTGCAAAGCCGCATCGCGGGGCTCGACTCGGGAGCGGACGACTACCTCGTCAAGCCGTTCGATCTGGACGAGCTCGCGGCTCGCATGCGCTCCGTCCTGCGCCGCGGCGCGGGCCGGGGCGAGCCCGTGATCGAGCACGCGGGCATTCGCTTGAATCCGGTCACGCACGAGGTCTCACGGAACGCAGAGCCCATCACCCTCTCGGCGCGCGAGTTCGCGGTACTCGAGGCGCTGCTGCTGCGGCCCGGCGCCATCCTCTCGCGGGCGCAGCTCGAGGATCGGCTCTACGGCTGGGGCGGGGAGATCGAGAGCAACGCCGTGGAGGTGTACGTGCACGCGCTGCGGCGCAAGCTCGGGAGCGATGCGATCCGGACGGTGCGCGGCGTCGGTTACTGCGTGCCGAAGGCGTGAGGCTGCCGCGCGCCATGAGATCCATCCGCACGCGCCTGCTCGCCGGACTGCTCGCGCTGGTCGCGGTAACGGCGATCTGCGTGGGCGTGATCACTTACGACCGCATGCTCGCGGAGACGTCGAGCCTCTTCGACTATCAGTTGCGCCAGATGGCGCTGTCGCTGCGCGGTCAGGCGGCCGTCGGAAGGGTGCTCAATGTGCCTGCGCGCCCGAGCGGCTCGGACTTCATCATCCAGATCTGGGACCCGTTCGGCACGCTCATCTATGCGCCGTCCAGGCCCGGCCTGCCGATCATCACGGGCGGCGCGGTTCTGGGCTATGTGAACATGATGCTCGCCGGCGAGCGCTGGCGCGTGTACAGCCTCGACACGGCAGACGGCCTCATCCAGGTCGCGCAGCCGTGGCGGGTACGCGAGGAATTTGCGCGGGACGCCGCGCTGCGAGTGCTCGCGCCGCTGTTGCTGCTGCTCATCGCGATGGCTGCCGCCGTGGTGTGGATCGTGAGCCGCGGCCTTGCCCCGCTGCGGCGGCTCGCCGCCGAAGTGCAGCGGCGCAACGTTCACAGCTTCGAGCCCATCGTCGCTCCCGAGCTGCCCCGTGAGGCCGCCCCGCTCATCGAGGAGCTCAACCGGCTGCTCGCACGGCTGTCCACGGCGTTCGGCAAGCAGCGGGCCTTCGTTGCCGACGCCGCTCATGAGCTGCGCTCTCCCCTCACCGCCTTGTCGCTGCAGCTGCAGCTGCTCGATCGCGCGCGCGACGAGGCCGCCCGCCAGGAGGCGCGCGCGAGGCTCGGCGCCGCGGTGGAGCGCTCGATCCATCTCGCCAGCCAGCTGCTCACCCTTGCGCGCAGCGAGCCGGAGGGTCCGCCGGCCGAGCTGCATCGAATCGAGCTCGAGCCGAGCGCGCGTGCGGGCATTTCCGATGTGCACGCGCTTGCGACCGAGCGGAGCGTCGAATTGAGTCTCGAGGCCGGGGATGCCGCTCAGGTCACCGGCGACGCCGACGCCCTCAGGATCCTGGTTCGCAATCTGGTGGACAACGCCGTTCGATATACGCCGCAGGGCGGACGGGTACGGGTACGGACGGCCGTAGACCCCGCTGAACGCGGGGCGATGCTCGAGGTGGAGGATACGGGACCCGGCATCCCGGCGAGCGACCGCGAGCGCGCGTTCGATCGATTCGTTCGGCGGCACGACGCGGCGGACGGCGGCACAGGGCTCGGACTCGCGATCGTGAAGGCCATCGCAGAGCGGCACGGGGCCCGCGTGAGTCTCGACGACGCGGAACCGCATGGGCTGCGCGTCAGGGTCGTCTTTCCTCCAGCCGGAACCGCCGCGGGACGGGAAGTCGGCCCTTAAGGCTCCCTTAAGCCGCAAGCCTCACGCTTCGCATCCAGGGCATTCCGACAGGGGTATCGTCATGGAGCTCAGGAAATCGACTTTCGTTCTGACCGCGAGCGGGCTGCTCGCTTGCGGCGCGGCGGCCGGGTGGTTGACGCCCGGATGGTTCAGCTCAGCGAGCGCGGCGGCGGCCGAGCCGCCTGCGCAATCGTCAACGGGGCCGGCTCCGGTGCCGCTCGCCTACGCGCCTAACTACACCGCGATCGTCGCCGAGAACCGGCCGGCGGTCGTGACCATCACGTCCCGGAGCATCGAGCATCCCTCCGATCAGGATCAAGGCGCGTTCGGGGACGACTCGCCGTTCGGCAACGATCCTTTCTTCCAGTTCTTCCGCGCGCTGCCGAGGCCACGGAACGTGCCGGTGCAGAGTCTGGGCTCCGGTTTCATCGTTCGGTCGGATGGCGTGATCCTCACGAACGCTCACGTGGTGCGCGATGCGACGCACGTGACGGTCAAGCTCGCGAACAACCGCGAGTACCGCGCGAAGGTCGTCGGCCTCGACACGCCGACCGATGTCGCCGTGCTCAAGATCGACGCTCACAATCTGCCGACGGTGCGGCTCGGTAACTCCTCCACCCTGCAGGTCGGCAATTACGTGCTCGCTCTCGGCGCGCCGTACGGTCTCGAGGAGAGCGCGACCGCCGGAATCGTGAGCGCGGTCGGCCGGTCGTTGGAGGATGAGTCCAACAACGAAGTGCCGTTCATTCAAACAGACGTGGCCGTCAATCCCGGCAACTCGGGCGGCCCGCTCTTCGACGAGCACGGGAGTGTCGTCGGCATCAACTCGCAGATCTACAGCAACACCGGTGGTTTTGAGGGTGTGTCGTTCGCGATCCCGATCAATGTCGCCGCCCGCGTCGAGGAGCAGATCCTCGCTCACGGGAAGGTGGAGCACGCGAAGCTCGGCGTCTATGTCCAGTCGGTGACCCAGCAGCTCGCGGAGTCGTTCAAGCTCGACACTCCGAGCGGCGCGCTCGTCTCCCAGGTGGAGCCGGACAGCGCCGCGGCGCGCGCGGGGATCAAGGCCGGAGACGTGATTCTCAAGATCAACGGCACTCCGGTAACGGATTCCCTCTCGCTCGCTTCGGTGGTCGGCTTGTCCACGCCCGGCTCGGTGGTGAAACTCGACCTCTGGCGAAACGGCCATGCGATGACGCTCAACGTCACACTCGGGAACGCGGCCGAACAGGGCGAGCTGCAGGCGAACAACACCGGGGCCGAGGGTGGAAAGCTCGGCCTGGCAGTGCGTCCCTTGACGCCGGATGAGCGGCAGCAGGCGGGGGTGCCCTCCGGGCTGCTCGTCGAGCGCTCGAGCGGTCCTGCCGAGGATGCCGGCATCCAGCCGGGAGACATCGTGCTGTCGGCCGATGGCGTGCCGGTCACGAGCGCGGATCAGCTGCGCCGAGTGGTCCGGGATCACAAGAACGCGATCGCGCTGCTCGTGCAGCGGGGAAATCAGAGGATCTTCTTCCCGGTGCAGGTCGGTTGAGACGAGACCCCGCGCGCAGCGGCTGAGGCCGGCCACGAGCCGGCCGAGGCCGGCGCGGCTCGGTGAGCCCTCTCCCTCCGCTCGCGGGGGGAGAGGTTTTTTCCATTCAGCGTCCCGGCAGACCGAGGGCGATCAGCACGTTGCCCGGGCTGCCCATGAGGCCGCCGTTTCCGCAATTCACGTAGAGCCTGCCGCCCGCCACGACAGGGCCGGGGCCGTCCATCGCGCCTCCGTGCCCCGGCACGCCGTTCACCGTTTTGAATGCGCGGTTGCAGTCGTAAGTCCACAGAATCCGGCCGTCGCGGGCAGAATAGGCGCGCAGGCCGCCATCGAGCGCTCCGCTCAGCACCGCGCCGGGAATTGCAGTGAGCGCCGCGCCCTGTCCCACGCTGCAACCGAGGCGGCCGCCGCAGAGAGGCTTCGGCGGAGGCTTGCGCCAGAGTGGCGTGCCGTCGGCCAGCCTCACCGCCCGCACGCCGCCGGGTGTTTGCGTGAGCAGATCGGCCACGCCGAAATAGGCGACGGCGCCCTCGATCGCCCCACCCCACTCACCGCCAAGGCCGCTGCCGCGGCCGATGCGATAGCGCCAAACGATCCGGCCCTCGTGGTCCGGATCGAGCGCAAAGGCGAGGCCGGACTTCTGCGGCAGCACGAGCAGCTCGCGCGCACCGATGCGCGCGAGCGCGGGTGAAGCCGAGAAGTCGAAGTCCGGCCCGAGCGTCGCGGGGCAAGCGGGATTATCGGGCGAATTGTGCGAGTTGCATCCGATGACCCAGATGTCGCTCGCGAGCACTTGGCGCGCCCATCGCAGCGCGCCCGTGCGCAGGTCGATGGCCATCACGGCATCCGTCGTAGGCTGTGGCGGACCGGCGTATCCGTTGCCGGTGGCGACGTAGACGAGACCGCGCCGCGGATCGACGGTCGGCGCGGACCAGATTCCGCCTCCCGCCGGGCCGTACATCTCGACGCCGTCCTTGTTCTTCGCGCGCGGCCGGCTCGGGGCGACGGTGTACGTCTTCCAGATCACTCGGCCGGTACTGGCATCGAGCGCCGAGACGCTGCCCCGGAAGGTGCAGCAGGCGTAATCACCGCTGGTGGCGCGGCTCTCCTCGCCGATGCCCTGTACCGGCACGAACACGCGGCCGTCATAGACGGTCGGCGAGCCCGTGATCGAAGCGGAAGGATGAGCATCGACCTTTTGAACCCAGATCGAGCGTCCGTTCTGCGCATCGACCGCGTAGACCTCGGCTCTTCGGTCTCCGAAGTAAACGGCGTAGCCATGCGAGCCGTCCGCGCTCCGGTAGGCGCCAATCGAGAGAGCAGTGGCGACGCCCGCGCGAGCTTTGAAGCTCCAATAAGTGCAGCCCGTCCTGGCATCGAGCGCATGCACGCGGCCGTTCTCGCTCGCCACGAAGATCCGGCCTCCCACGACGGCCGGCTCGGTGCGGACCGATGCCACGTTCGCGAATCCGAAGGCCCACTTGAGTCTCAGACGCGGGAGGTCGGCGGCCGTGAGACCCCCACGGCTCAGCGGCTGGTAGCGCGTGTTGGCGATCCCGTTCCCCCAGCCGTTCCAGCGGGGACCGCTGTCGGGATCCGACATCGGCACCGGGCTGATGCAGGGCTTGCCGTCCTCGAGCGCGGGATCCTGCGGCTTCGCACCGAAGCGGCGGCCGCTCGCAAACTCGGCGACGGCGCGGCGCTCCTCGACCGTGAGCGTCGAGCCCTGCGCCTGCATCTTGCCGTTGGTGAGGGCATTGAGGATGGCATCGGGCGAGAACGTGCGCAGGAGCTCGCGCGGCACTGCGTGCCCGAGGCTCCGCGACTCGTAGGGATTCACCCCGGCGTCGGGCGTTTGCGCAAGGCCGAGATGGCAGGCGGCGCAAGCTCTGCGGAACACGGCCTCGCCGTCGACCGTGCGTCGGACGGGCGGCGTCGCGGCTGTGACGGCGGCGGCCGAGGCCGTTGTGACGCCGGCCACAGCCGTGGTGATGGCGGCCGCGGCCGTGAGCGGTACGGCGACCGAGGCGATCGCGGCGGCTACGGCAGCGACGGCAGCGGCGCGGGCGACGGCGGTCCGAGCTGACCTGGAGAGCGAGAGCGGCATCGACGTTCCCCCTTACTTCTTCGCACACACCGCTACAGCGGCATCGGTGGCGGGCGCTTTGCGCCACATATTTACACACCAATTATGCGATATGGTTGGCGGCCGCAAACTGTGCGCCGTCGCGAATCCGTCGTAAGCTGGGAAAGGAACGCGCAACGGAGGACAAGGCGATGGGCAAGAGGATTCTGCTGCTCGCGGGGGATTTCGGGGAAGACTACGAGACAATGGTCCCGTTCCAGGCCCTGCAGATGGTCGGACACACTGTCCACGCCGTGTGCCCAGACAAAAAAGCGGGCGATTACGTGATGACGGCCGTCCACGACTTCGAGGGACAGCAGACCTATTCGGAGAAGCCGGGGCACCGCTTCACGGTGAACGCGACCTTTGCGGACGTGCGGCCGGACCAATACGACGCGCTGGTGATCCCTGGCGGCCGCGCGCCGGAATACCTGCGGATGAACGCGAAGGTTCTCGAGCTGGTGCAGCACTTTGCGCGGGCCGGCAAGCCCATCGCGTCCATCTGCCACGGCGCGCAGATCCTCGCGGCTGCGGGCGTCATCCGAGGCAAACGCGTATCGGCCTATCCGGCTTGCGCGGCCGAAGTGAAACTCGCAGGCGCGGAATACGTGACGCTCGAGATGGATCAGGCGGTCACGGACGGCACGCTCGTCACCGCTCCGGCGTGGCCGGCGCACCCCGCGTGGCTCGCACAGTTCCTCGCGGTGCTGGGGACGCGCATCGCGAACTGACTCTCGCAGGAAGTGACTCCCAGCGGAGAGCGGCTCCCAGCAGAGAGCGACTCAGCGGGCTGCCCGCCGGGATGCAGCGGCGGCCGGTGGCGGCGGGGCTCCGGCCTCCTCGAGCTTGCGCAGGATGCGATCCTGGACCCACTTCGGGCTCCACCAGTCGATCGGCGTGATCGCGTTGCCGTTGAGCAGCATCGTGAAGTGCACGTGGTAGCCGCCGGCAAGGCCGGTCTCGCCCTCGCGGCCGATCTCGGTGCCTTTGTCCACCATCTGCCCCACCTTCACCTCGACGGAGGCCATGTGGCCGTAGAGGGATTGCAACCCCATGCCGTGGTCGATGATGACGCAGTTGCCGTAGATGTCGAGCCATCCGGCGTGGACCACTCGGCCGCGATTGGCGGCGTACACCGGCGCGCCGGCGGTCGAGGCGAGGTCGTAGCCCAGGTGGACTTGGTGGTCGATCACCTGGCCGTCGTGGACGTAGGTGCGCTGGTCGGCGAAGCCGGCCTCGACGGCCGAGTTGGTGAGCTGCCTGAACGGACCCTGCCAGAGGATCTCGGGCGAGGTGCCGCGCGCGAGGGCGGCGATTTCGTCAGCGTCCTGACGGCGCAGGTCGCCGTTGATGCGCAAGAACGCGGCGAGCAGGTTCGAGGGGTCCGCCACCTTGAAGCCGGGGTTGTTCTGAAGAATCGGCGGGACCACCTTCTGGAGGAAGCTGTCGCTGATGTTGATGCGGCTCGAGCGGAAAGTCTTCGGGAACACACGATAGTCGAACGTCGCATGAGCCTCATTACCCGCCGCGTCGCGCGCGAAAAGGCGGATAGGCGTATTGGGATCTTGGTTCCACAGAAGCGCGAAGAACGCGACACGCAGCCCGGGATCTTGCGTGACGATATGCGCGCCGGACGCCGGATAGCCGGGATACTCGTCGCTCCCCACCTGCACGCCCGAAACGACGTTCGCCGGCGAGACGTGATAGATCACCATCTCCGAGCCACCCTGGTTGATGTAGTGGCCCGTCGACACGACGGAAATGATCGGCGGCGTCAGATCCACGGTGACTGCGCGGCTCGCGGTCGATTTCACCTGCCGGTATCCGAACAAGACCGGACGGGACGCCGTGACGACGATCTGCGCGTTGCCTTGCACGAGCTGCGGGACCTGGTCCTTGCCGACCGGGCGGGTCAACAGAACGCGATCGCCCTGGTACACGAGCCCCGAGGCGCCGCCGCCTGCCACAGTGCCACCGCCTGCCGAAGTACCGCCGCCTGCCGCAGGGCCACCTCCCGCCGCAGGGCCGTTGCTCTCCAGGCTGAAGATCGGCACGCGGCTCGCGCCCTGCTCGAGCACCACGTCGAGACTGCTGAGCTTGCCCGACGGCGTGTCGATCTCGACGGAGAGACTGCCGGAGTGGCCGATGACCGACTTCGGCGAGGTGATGTCGATCGCGGGACCCGGCTCGCGGCCAGCCGCATACCAGGCGATGCCCGCGGCGATCGCGAGCACCACGATGAGCCCGATCAGCTTTTTCATATAATCCATTGTAGCATCGCACTGCAATACGAAACTGCCGAAGAGTTCTCGTGCTCGCAATCGTCAGCGCCATGCAGGAGGAGATCTCGCTCGTCGTCGAGTCGCTCGCGCGGGCGACGACTCGCGAGCTCGGCCGGCGGACCTTTCACGCGGGATCCTTTCACGGCGTGGAGGCGGTTGCGGTGTTCTCACGCTGGGGCAAAGTTGCCGCAGCGGCCACCGTGACACAGCTCGTGTCGTCGTATCCGGTGAGCCGGCTCGTGTTGAGCGGCGTTGCGGGCGGCGTGCGGCACGG
>JASHTA010000021.1 GCA_030040795.1 Gammaproteobacteria bacterium
CCCGCGAGAACAGGTCGTACCATTTCTCGAGGCCCAGTGCGCCTTTCTCCTCGCTGCTCTCGCTCATGGCGCTCTGTCTTCCTCTTCGGTGTGCGTTTGCCCTACTCCTGCGCCAGCAACGTCGTGACGTAGCTCAGCGCTTCCTTCGCGCTGTGCTCGTCGTAACCGTACTCCTTTACCAGGCGCTCCTGAACCACGGAGATCTTCTGGCGCGCCTCCTCGTCCGGCCGGGCGGTGGAGGTGACCAGGCGCAGCACGTCGCGGCGCTCCTCGAACAAGTATTGCCCGATCGCCTCTCGCATGCGCGCGTGGCTCGTGAGCTTGAACTTCTCCCCGGCCTTGAACGCGACCATCGCCTTGCGCACGACCTCCTGCCGGAACGAGAGCTTGCCTGAATCGGAAACCTTGATCTTCTCCTCGACGGAGCGCAGGAAGCGCTCGTCGGCCGGGCGCGTCTCGCCGGTGATGGGATCGGTCACCTGGCGGTGATCGAGCGAGGCTTCCACCTCGTCCAGGTATTTCTCGAGCAATTGCTGCGCCTCATCCTCGAAGGACGCGAACATGGCGCGGTGCACATCCTCCTTCACCCAGCGGTTGTAGAACTCCTTGCGCGCCGTGACAAGATGGTCGACCCAGGTCTTCTTCTGCTTCGCGTCCACGCGCGCATCGCTGTCGATGGCGTCCTTCAGCGCAAGCAGCAGCTCCATGCTGGTGAGGCTGTGCGTATTGCCGCGGGTGATGGCATTCGAGATGGCGTTGATGACGAACCGGGGGCTCACGCCGGTCAAGCCCTCATCCGGAGATTCCTGCTTGAGGCGCGTGGCCTCCGTCTCCGGAACGCCCTCGACGGCCTCGCCGGCGTAGACGCGCAGCTTCTTGGGGAGGTCGAGGCCCTCGCGCTCGGGCTTCACGAGCCGCGTGAGGATGGCAAAGACCGCAGCAAGATCGAGCACGTGGGGGTCGAGGTGCACATCGCGGAATGCCGCCGCGCCGGAGACGAGCTTCTGGTAGATGCGTGCTTCGTCCTGAAAGGAGAGCGCGTAGGGGACCTTGATGATCACCATGCGGTCGAGCAGCGCCTCGTTTTCCTTCTCCTGCAAGAACTTGTGGAACTCGGCGAGATTGGTGTGCGCGAGGATGGTCTCATCCAGATAGATGAGCGGAAAGCGCGAGACTTTGACGTTCTTCTCCTGCGTCATCGTGAGCAGCAGGTACAGGAACTCGCGCTTGACCTTCAGGATCTCGATCATCTCGAGCACGCCGCGGCTCGCGGCATAGACGGCGCCCGACCAGGACCAGGCGCGGGGATCGCCCTCGTCACCGATCTGGGCGACCTTGGCAAGGTCCACCGATCCGACGAGGTCCGCGATGTCGGCGGTCGTGGGGTCGTGGGGTGCGTAGGTTCCGATACCGGTCCGCGAGGCCTCCGAGAGGAAGATGCGCTCCACGGGCACCCGGACGAAGTCGCCGTCGAACTCACGCTCGACGAGCTCGCGCGCCCATGGCGAGAGCTCTCCCTGGATATCCACTCCGTAGCGGTCCCGGAAGTCGGGCCGCAAGCTGGCGGGCACGAGGTTCAGCGGGTTCTCGCGAAGCGGCGAGCCTTTGATCGCGTAGAGCGCGCCGCTCTCCGTGCGGCTGTACTCCTCGAGGCCGCGCTTGAGCAGGATGGCGAGAGTCGATTTACCGCCCGAGGGCGGCCCCAAGAGCAGCATGAGCCGGCGCCCCACGTCGGAGCCGGCGGCAGCGGCCTTGAAGTACTCGACCACGCGCGAGAGCGGCTCATCGATACCGAACAGCTCGCGCTTGAGCAGCTCGCGCGCCTTGAGGGTATCGGTCGCGTCGGGGCTTGCGCTTTGGCCATGCCAGCGCAGCATGTCCCAGATGTACTGGTGGCTCGTGCGGGCCATGGCCGCAGGGCCTTGCGGCAGGATCACCTTGACGAATTCCCCGAACGTGCCTTCCCACCGCTGTGCCCTGTGCAAACGGCTGAAGGAGCTGAGAGACTCGAGGAATTCCTCGGCTCGATCCATCTGATCCCCCTCGGAAGCGTGCGGTTTCATCGGCCTTCCCTCCGGCTCCGACCTGCAAGCGACTCGGCCAGTGCAATGGCGCGGCGAGCGTCGGCCTTAACTTAAATCGAACGCATCGCCCGGAATGTGATGGCCCTCAATTCCCGCATCATCTAATACGTTAAGACGATCACAACAATAAATTGTTCACTCGTGCCTCAACGCTCAAAGCAAAATGCATTCCCATTCGGGCAGCCGCGCCTGGAGCGGACAAGCTCGGCTCGCAAGCCCAACTCCCGCGCCCGTGGCGTGGGCGCGCCGTCGAGCCCGCGCGCGGAGTTGCGCTCGAGCGGTCCGATCATGGTCGACCGCTTGGACCCCCAGATCAAGAGTGCTCTCGCGCCCGCTTTTCGGTAACCTTGTAGGACTCGACGCACCGCACCGCCCGATCGCGCGCCACCTGATCGCGCATCGTCCGATCGCGCACCGCCTGATCACGCGCCGTCCGATCGCACCGCCTCGCCGGACCATCCGATCTCATCGCACCACGTCGTCGTGCGGCCGGCGCCGCTCACCATAATGCGGTGGAGCGCCGCGACCTCGGTCGAGGCGGCGTTGTGCAGCGGAAGAAAAAAACGAGCGGTTGCGCAGAGTTTGGGCAGCGACGTCGGTGAGCCGCGACGCCGAGGTCTCGTAATGTGAACTGCCGCAAAGCGAGTGCTGGGACGCAAACTATGCTCGTCCGGCGAGTTCCAGGCAGCTCGGCGCTTCCACAGTCGGATCAGGCGTCTCGGGCGCCATGCGCGCGGAGATTCCACTGTGGCAAGTCCTGCTTCGATTCCTTCCCGTGCACTCGATCCCAGCGGCGAGCCGGGTGCAACCTCTCATTCCTCGGCCAAGCCTTCGGGCGAGGCCATCGCGATCACCGTACAAGACGACTTTCTGCTCGAGCTCGGTGCAGCGCTCGGCGGACAGATCGCGGTGCGGCCGGTCGACTCGGTCGCGACGGCGCTCGAGCATCTGTCGGGCTCGCGCCGCGTGCAGATTCTCCTCATCGACTCTCGCGATGCGGCAGACCTGCGTGGCGACGTGGAGCGAGTCCACGCGCAAGCGCCGCATTTGCCGCTCATCGTGTTCGCCTCGAGCGATTCGGAGAAGTCGGTTGCGGGGTCGCTCAAGAGCTCCAACGTCTTCGCCGTGCTGCCCATTCCGGTCGATCCGCGCAAGACCGCGGCCATTCTCGAGGGTGCGCTCACCGATGCCGCCGCCAAGCGCAGTGCGGTCCGCAACGCCGAGCGAGGTGTCGAGGTCCGAGCCGGATCGAGGGCTCCACTCGTTCCAGAGCCGCAGCCGGCGCCGGCGGTCGCGCGCGAGGTTTCGGAAGACGACCCGCCGTCGCGCAAGGGACTGCTCGTCGCGGTGATCGCGGCGGTCCTGGTGCTCGGAGCGGGAACGGCACTCTACTTCAGAGGCAAGGCGCACTCGCCGGTGGTGGCCGGTGCGGTCAAGGCGCACAACGCCGCGGCCGGCGATTCGGGTGCTCGCGTCGCCCGGGTCACCGTCACGGAGATCGGTGCTCCAGAGGACGCCAGTGTTTCGGGCGCCGGTGCTCCAGGCTCGAGCGCTGCGGGATCCAACGTCGCGGTGACGGGCGTCGCGGCCGGCACCGCCGGCGCGGCTCCGGCGACCGCTGGCCCGCAGTCGGCCGCCGCGACATACGAGGCAGCCAAAGTGCCGCTTGCCGAGGGTACGCTCGATGAGCTGCTCGAGAAGGCGCGGCTCGCCATGCGCGAGCGGCGCTACACGGAGCCGGCGAGCAACTGCGCGCTGCTCTACTACCGCTCGGCGCTCAAGGTGGACCCGACCAACGGCGAAGCGCGCGATGGCATGGGCCGCTTGGCGAGCGTGGTGATGTCGAGATTCGACGATGCGATGTCTGCCGGCCGCTACGACGAGGCGGGCAGCGCGGTCGCGGATTTGAAGATCGCCTCTCCGGGCGATATCCGCCTCGGAACGCTCGAGGGACGGCTGCTGCAAGCGCAGGTCAACAGCGCGTTCGCAGACGGCGATGTCGATCGGGCGACGACGCTCATCCGCCAGGCGCAGCAATCGGGCGCGGTACCGGCCTCGCAGCTCGCGAAGTGGCGCGCAACGCTCGCTCGCAACCAGAACGAGGCGCGCGCCGCGCACCTCGCAAGCCTGCTCAATGCGCGGATCCGCGACGGGCGCCTGATCGAGCCGAGCGGCGACAGCGCGAAGTACTACCTCCAGCAGCTCAAGCAGCTTACGCCCGATAATCCGGCCGTGGAGCGGAGCGCACGCGACCTGATCGCGGCCTGCCTCGCCAAGGCGCGCGATGCGGCCGTCGCCGGACAGTCCGCCGCGGCCGACCGGTGGGTGGGCGAGGCTCGCCAGGCCGGCATGACGGCCACCGACTTCTCCACTTACCAGCGCGACGTTGCCGCGGGACGCGCGCAGGCCGCCGCCGCCGAGGCAGATCGCCTCGCCCAACTCGTGCGGGACCGTATGCAAAACGGCGCGCTCACCTCGCCTGCCAACGACAGCGCCGTCTACTACCTCACGCAGCTGCAAAGGGCGTCGGGAGACAGCTCGGCGGTGCACTCCATCGGACTCGAGCTCGCCTCGAGACTCCTCGAGCAGGCAACGGCCTCGGCACGGGCGGGCAAGATCGAGGAGATGAACGCGGACCTTGCGTTGGCAAAGCGCTGGGGCGCCGATCCCGCGCTGGTGCAGGCGGTCGAGCAGATTGTCTCCGGCCCCCCGAAGACCGCGCAGCCCGGCGAAGCGGCGTCTCCGGGGATTCCTCCCGGCTATGTGCCGAGGCGCATCCATTACGTTGCGCCGGAGTTCCCCGAAGCGGCGCTCAACAGCCATGTCTCGGGCTCGGTCACGGTCGAGTTCACCGTGGATCGGAGCGGCCGGCCGTATAACGTGCATGTCGTGCAGTCCACTCGGCGCGGGATATTCAACGACGCGGCGGTCGAGGCGGTCTCTCAGTGGCGCTTCGAGCCGCCTCCTGCGGAGATCCCGACACGCACGGTCATTCGTTTCGTTTCGCCGAACGACTGACGCCTGACGGTCCCGCCGCGCCTTCGAGCTTGGAGCCCAAGATGAATCTGTTCGGTGTGCAGCACGCTCGCCAGATCGTCACGGTCGGCATCGGCTTGCTGGTGGCGATCGTCATGGGCGTCGTGCTGCTCGTCGGCTCGAGGCTCGCAACGCAGGTGACCGTGGACGTGGGGGCGCTGCAGACGGCGAGCCGCCTGCAGGCTTACCCCTCCATTCTCGACGAGCAGCTCTCGGCGCTGCGCGACCGCCTCGAGGAGCGCAGCTATGCCGCCCAGGCGCTCGCCGATCTGAAGTCGACGACGGCCTCGTTCAATCACGACCTCGAGAGTCTGGGCAGGGCTCGCCTCGGACAGTCCCAGGAGCTCACGGATGCGATGCAGCTGTGGCGCCAGTACGCCCCGGTGATCGATCCTGTCACCTCCTTCTCGGGCGAGCCTTACGTCGACACCGACGCCGGCAGCTCGTTCTCGAAGGCGGGCCGCGAGCACTACGCGAACGTGAAGCAGGCGCAGCTCTTCGCGCGGCAGAACTCCGCGGAGCTGCACTCGCTGCTCGGCTCGCTTGCCTCGAGGCTGCAACGCGGGGTGACCTCGGAGGCGAGCCGGTTGCGCCTGCTCCTCTCGGGCGGTGTGCTTGCCGCCGTGCTGCTCGGCATCGTGGCGGCTTATTTGCAGGTAGCGCGGGCGCGTAACGAGCGCGCGGCGCGCCTGGCGGAGGAGCAGACACGGGACATCCTGCGAACGGTGCGGGAGGGCTTCTTCCTGCTCGACGCCGACTACCGCATCGGCGCGGTGTGGTCGCACGCCCTCACGCGGCTTTTCGGAAAAAAGAGCTTCGCGGGGCTGCCGTTCGAGGAGCTCCTGAAGGATCTCGTATCGCCGACGACGCTCGCGACGGCGACGAAGTACATCAAGCTGCTCTGGGGCGAGAGAGCCCATGAGAATCTGATGAAGAGCATCAACCCGCTCGGGCAGCTCGAGATCCATGTGGACAACGGGCACGGCGGCGAGGACACGCGCTTTTTGCAGTTCGATTTCCACCGTGTCACGGGGCCCAAGGGCGCCGTCAAGCACGTGCTGGTGAGCGTCAGCGACATCACGGCGAGCGTACAGCTCGCCCGCGAGCTGCAGGAGTCGCAGGACAACGCGAACGCCCAGGTGGACATGATGATGGGCGTCATGCGGATCGACCCGGTGCAGCTCGGCAGCTTCCTCGATGCGACCGAGACCGGACTGACGGTCGTCAACACGATCCTGAAGGAGCCGGCGCGCAGCGATGCGGACTTCCGCAAGAAGCTGCAGGGCATGTTCCGGGAGCTGCACTCGATCAAGGGTGAAGCCTCGGCCATCAACCTGATGACGGTGGCGCATCGCGTGCACGCGTTGGAGGACGCCGTCGAGGAGATGAAGAAGAGCAGCGGCCTCACGGGAAACGACTTCCTGCCGCTCGTCGTGAAGCTCGACGAGCTGATGGCGCATCTGAAGCTGCTGCGCGAGCTGTCCTCGCGATTCACCACCCTGCGCGGCGGCACGGGAACCGGGGGCGCGGCGCGGGCCGGGGCGGCCCGCACAGGGGAGACCGGGCGCTACGCCGTCGAGCCCGGCGCCGTGCGGCGTGCAGAGGAGGTCTCCCAGACGCTCCAGCAGCTCGCCTCGCGACTCGCGAGCGATCATCGCAAGAAATTCAAGCTCGTCCTGAAGGGTCTCGCCGACGTTCCGGCCGCCTATGCCGCCATCGTCCAGGACGTGCTGATCCAGATGCTGCGCAACTCGGCGGTACATGGAATCGAGGCCGCCGACGTGCGGCGGACGCATCGGAAGGACGACACCGGTCTGGTACGGGCCGAGTTCCACAAGAAGCCGGAGGGGTACGAGCTCACCTTCGAGGACGATGGCGGCGGCATCCTGCCCGAGCAGCTGAAGGCGGCGGCGGTCCGCAAGCAGCTCGTATCGCAGGAGGAAGCGGACGGCATGGACAGCCGCGCGGCCATGGCCCTCATCTTCCGGCCCGGCTTCTCGACGCAGGATCAGGTCTCGCTGGACGCCGGACGCGGCGTCGGAATGGACGTGGTCGCGCGCACCATTTACGGAGCCGGGGGGAAGATCGGAGTCAGCACGAGTCCGGGCAAGTTCACGCGCTTCAAGATCTCGCTGCCGGCGTCCGCCGCGACGGCGGATTCGGCCGTCGCCTGAAGCGGGCGGCAGTCGCGGGCGGCGCATCGTGAGTGCAGTGAACGGGAGTGCGGCGGCCGGCGCAAGGCGTGCGTTCCGTCTGCTCATCGTCGATGACTCGAACATCATGAGGCGGCGGATCGAGCGATCCCAGCAGTTCGACGAGCTCGAGGTCGTGGGCGCGGCGTCGAACGGCGTCGAGGCGCTCGAGCTGTTTCAGAGGACCGATCCGGATCTGGTTACGATGGATCTGACGATGCCGCAAATGGGCGGTATCGAGTGCATCGAGAGGCTCGTGCAGCTCAAGCCCGACGTGCGCATCCTCGTGATCTCCGCGCTTGCGGACAAGGCGACGGCGATCGACGCGATGGAGAAAGGCGCGAACGGCTTCCTCAACAAACCCTTCACCGATCGCCAGCTCAACGAGGCGATCGCTGAGCTCATCCGCGGGCGCTAGCGGGGCCCGCTCGCGGACAGACGGGGAAGCGAAGATGTTGCAGGAACAAGAGTTGAAGACATTCGTCGAGGGGACGACGCATTACTTCGAGGTGGCGGCCCAGCAGCCGGCGACGGTCGGCTCGCCGTACCTCGTGACGGACGGCAATCCCGCGGTGCACGAGTACACGGGCGTCATCAGCATCTCCGGCCGGCGCGAGGGGGTCGTTTACTTCACGGCTCCGAAGGCCATGCTCACCGTGCTGCTCATGAAGATGCAGGAGAACGACTTCAGCCACGAGAACATGCGCGATCTCGTCGGCGAGGTGGCGAACACGATCTCCGGCAACGCCCGGCGCGACTTCGGGAACGACTTCGTGATCTCGGTGCCGAGCGTGCT
>JASHTA010000215.1 GCA_030040795.1 Gammaproteobacteria bacterium
GTTTCCCGGGGTCAAAACGGAGTATATGGATGTCTCCGAGTATGCGATCTAACATTCATTGGAGCAGATGGGCTATAGATAAGATGCCGGTGGTTGTGCGGCGCCGTGCCGATCAACTCCGTCGTTGGATGACTCATGGATGCTTGGCTTCAAATCTTGCGTGAGCGCATTTGGCCGTCACGGCCCGGCACGAGACGCGGCACAGTTCTGGGCAACGGCCTGGCCACGCCGATTGTGCTGCTTCTTGTCGCGTTAGTAGCTGGGCCAGACTTGTTTGTCTATGTCGAGCTGTCAACGCTCCTTGATCTATTGGGCGCCGCCCTGTTTCTCTTCGTGTTTGCCATGGGATTTCGGCTTCTGCTTACTGATGTGGCAGCGCAATTGCGCTCCGCATTCGTGCCCGAGAACTTGGTTCTAATGGCGACATCTCCAGCGCCGAACTCGTGGCGCATATTTTGGGCCGGTGTGATCACATTTCGCGCACTTCGAATCTGTATGATTATCGCTGTCATTCTTGCAGAGTTGGGATTGCTTCTCGTATGGATGTTGAGTCGCTTCGGAGGTTAGGCGCGTCTCGCGCGCATGTAATAGGCATCGGCAGCCGTGACAACTACCCTAGAAAGATTTGTTCTGATCGTCGTGATCGCCGCGGCGCTGGTACTCGCCTTGCTTCGCGTTGGCCGCCGCGCGATGCGCTCTGCCAAACACGGCTCGCTCGGAATAGGTGCGATCGGGTGGGCTCTCTTGTTCCTTACATCAGGACGAATGCCACCGCCACCGCCGCAGTCTCAGATCGAGATTGATATAGCAGGTAAGAAGGACCGCGAGGCTTCCCGTGATATCGGCGAGATCTGAATAGTGACGGCCACCGCCTTTCGTGGGGCGATCGCACGAGTCGGGCGGTAGGCGATCGCATGACTGCGCTTATCCGTGTCGCCAAAGTCGAAGATGCAGCGCCGTTGGTTTGGCTCCATTACGAAGCTGTGCATTCGATCAATCCAAAGTTCTATCGGCAGCACACGCTGGACTCATGGTCGCCGGCCCCCGATCAGGGGCGGTTCCAGTGGATGCGTAATACAATTGAGGCCACGGATATTACGGTGGCGGTCGCCCAAACTAGGGGGCCTGTCGGGGGATTCGTCATCTACTCCGGCAATGAAGCATTCATTCGTGCGTTATATGTGGCGCCGCCGTGCCAAGGCTCCGGATTGGGCAGGGCACTGCTGTCCTTCGCCGAGGCTCAGCTCCGGAGCAGCGGATGCTCGGCGGCTGCTGTAAACGCCTCTTTGAATGCGGTTGGTTTTTACGAGAGAGCGGGGTATATACCCGGGAAGTCGTCTACTCAGACGCTTTCTGATGGCACCGTACTCAATTGCATTTCGATGTCCAAACCCCTAGCTCCAATCGCCTGATAATGCGTTGGTATGGACGGTGAACCGCAGTCAGCTGCGGCGTGAGTGCAGAAGGAATTTTGCATTATCGTCGCCGATTGGGGATCGTGTTGGACGAGCGCTTCACTCGAACGTTGGGTAGCCCGGCTTGTGGCCTCTGGAGCACCATGCAACTTCCATCGCTTTGGTCAGGTCCTGCGGCTTCAAGAAGGATTCCGTGATAGAGGTAACCCCGTGCCGATAGTCGCGATCGAGCATGTACAACTGGCCATGCCACCCGGCACGGAGCAGCAGGCTCGCGACTTTTATCAGGGCCTGTTGGGCATCCCCGAGGTGGCCAAGCCCAAGAGGCTCGCGGAACGGGGTGGCGCATGGTTCGAGCGCGGATCTTTGAAAATCCACCTCGGCGTGGAGGCGGACTTTCGTCCGGCCCGCAAAGCGCACCCGGCGCTTCTTGTGACGGACTTGGATGCGATGGTGCTGCGGCTCAAAGCAGCCGGTGTGCCGGTCATCGATGACGATCCCCTCGAGGGCTACCTGCGCGTGTACGTCTCCGATCCGTTCGGTAACCGCATCGAGCTCATGGAGCCGCGGAGCCTCGGATGAACTCGGCAAATCCCGACAGGAAGTCGCGAAGCCGCACGCGAATGGCCTCATCGACGATTTGACCGTCCTCGCCGAATACTTGCTGCGCGTGCGGGATCATCAAGCGCCCACCGGTCCAAGTCCGGGTGCCGAGAGTTCGCAGGACCGGAAGCCACCCGTTCTGCGCGAGGATCGTCCCGAAGTTCCCAGGCGATGTGCCCATTACAGCGACTCGCCGCCCCCCGAAGACCCGCGGGATGTCTGCCGGGGGGCGCGAGAGCCAGTCAATCACGTTCTTGAAGACGCCCGGAATACTATTGTTGTATTCGGGAGTCGCGAGCAGCAGCCCGTCGCACGCCACCACGCGCGCCTTGAGTTCGGCCACGGCGGCCGGTAGGCCCTCGCGCTGCTCCAGGTCGGCGTCGTAAAGCGGAATGCCGTGCGGCGTTGCGATCTGGAGCTCGACGTCGGACGGGCAGAGCGGTTGTGCCGCGCGCAGCAGCGCTGTGTTGAAAGACCTCGCGCGGAGGCTTCCGGAGATGCCGAGAATCCTGATCATGTGTCCGGTCCCACGCTGGCGGACGCGTCCCGTCCCTGTCGGACAATGATATCTCAGAAGTTACTATGACGGCGCCGGAGGTGATAGCCTCGCGGCTCATGACAATCCGATCCTCCTCCTGCCGCGCGCAGCTCATCGCCGCCGGACTGCTCGCCTTGCTCCTCGCTGGCGTGCGTCCGCCCTCCGCACAGGCCTACACAGTGCTCATCACCGGCGCCAACTCCGGTATCGGCTTGGAGTTCGCCAAGCAATATGCCGCCGAAGGCTGGACCGTCATCGCGACAGACCGCCGCGCGGAGCAACCGAGATCGCTCACGGAGCTCGCCGCGCGTTACAAGAACGTGCGGATCGAGACGTTGGATGTGACCAGTATCGATCAGGCCCACGCGCTCGCTCAGAAGCTTGCAAACGTCCCGATCGACGTTCTGATCAACAACGCCGGCGTCTACAACGACCGGAGCCGATGCCGGCCGGACGACGAGGAATGTCCCGGCGACTGGAGCGTCGAGTCCTTCGGCAAGCTCAAATTCCCCCTTCTCGACACCATCATGGCCGTGAACATCAAGGGCCCGCTGATCGTGTCCGAGGCCTTCTACGGCAACGTCAAGGCGAGTGTCTTGAAGAAGATCGTCGCGATCAGCTCGAGCAACGGCACATTGACCGGAGAAAAATCGCCGCGGCCGGGCGCTATCTTCTACCGCATGAGCAAGGCCGCGCTGAACCGTGAGATGCAGATCGTCGCCGCCTCGACCAGGAGCGACGGCGTTACGGTGGTGATGCTGAACCCGGGTCCAACCCTCACGGAGCATCAGGAGTATCTGAAGAGATATCCGGGCATGCTCACGACGTCCTTCACCGTGCGGAACATGATCGAGACCATCGATAAAGTCACGATCCGTGACACCGGGCGCTTCCTGCGCTACGACGGGGCGACGGAGCCCTGGTAGGGGCTCGCCGGCCATCGCGAACACGATCCGGCTTCCGAGGCATGCCGAATGTCCTCCTCCGTGCAGGCCCTCACTCACGGTGCTCGCGGCCTGGAGCTCGCCTACGCGATCGTGCTCATTGCATTGCTGATAGGCCTCGTGCGCGCGCATGCGCCTCGGACACAGCTGCTGCTGGCGCCGGTGCTCGCTGCTCCGTTGACTCTGCTCGCAGGCCTGGCTCTCGCGCTCATCAGCCCGATGTGGCACGGCTCCGGCAGCGGAGCTATGAGCGCCCTGCAGTTCGCAGTCGGCGTGATAGTGTGCGTCGCGATCGGCTACGCCATCGGCCGGACGATTGGCGCGCGCGGGCCGCAGGGCCCCTTGCACCGGCGTGGCGCCGTCATCTCCGATCGGCTGCCCACCACGGGCACGAAGTCCGGCTCCGCCTTATTCCTCGCCGGCACTCCAGTCGCCCCGGAAGATGAGACCAAGCACTTCAAGGTCATCGGCACGACGGGTACGGGGAAGACCACTGCCATCCGCGAGATCTTGAGCGGTGCGCTGGCTCGAGGGGACCGCGCCATCATCGCCGACCCCGATGGCGGATACCTCGCCCGATTCCACGATGCGGCGCGCGGCGATGTGATTCTCAATCCCTTCGACGGCGGCGCCCGAAAGTGGGACCTCTTCGGAGAGGTCACCCGCGACTACGACGTGGAGCAGCTCGCGCGCTCCCTGATCCCCGCCAGCGGCGGGGACGATCGGGTCTGGAGCGAGTACGCGCGCACCTTCTTCACCGCCGTCACTCAGCAGGCGATCGCAGGCGGTATCCGGAACGATGAGACGCTCTATCAGCTGCTGACGGCCGCCCCGGCCGAGGAGCTGAGGACAATGCTCGCCGGCACCCCGGCGGGACCGTTCCTCGAGCCCGGCAACGAGAAAATGTTCGGGTCGCTGCGATCGGTCGCGAGCTCGGCCGTCCGCGCGCTGAAATATACGACGCGCCAGCAAGCGGCGTCCTTCTCCGTGAGGCAGTGGGTGAGGGAAGGCGCGGCGAGGTGTGCGGGTGGCCTGGGCGGGGCGCTGTTTCTTCCTTACAGGGCCGGCGAGATCGCCGCGCTCGGCTCGATGATCTCGGCCTGGCTGCGCATCGGGATCTTCCAAGCGATGGATCGGGATGAAGGGGACCAGCGCCTATGGTTCATCATCGACGAGCTCGATGCGCTCGGCGAGATCGACGGACTGAAGGATGCCCTCGCACGTCTGCGCAAGTTCGGGGGCCGCTGTGTCCTCGGCTTTCAGTCCATCGCGCAAGTCTCGGCGACCTACGGGAGGGGGACCGCCGAGACCATCATCGAGAACTGCGGCAACACGCTCATTCTGCGCTGCTCGGCGAGCGAGCACGGAGGCACCTCCGAGTTCGCGTCGAAGCTGATCGGCCAGCGCGAGGTCGTGCATACTCTGCTCGCCAAAACGCGCAGGCCCGCGCAATGGATGTCATCCACCACGACCAGCCAGCAGATGCGGATCGAGCCCGCCGTCCTGGCCTCGGAGATCGAGCGCCTGCCCGATCTCGCAGGGTTTCTCAAGCTCGCCTCGGCTCCCGACTGGCACGCGGTGCAGCTCACACCCCGGGTCGACATGGAATAAGATCGGAGGCTATGCGCAGGGCCGACTCAGAACGCTTGCCAGGCGCCCGTGCCAGTGCCGGCGTTGGCATAGCTCGCGCGTGCGCTCTCGCACCGGTACTGACGCTCGCGCTTGCGGTAATGCCCGCTCCCGCCCAAGCTCAGTCTCGTGCCGCGCAGGACTCCCTCTCTGGCGGCGGCAGAGCGGCCGAGGGCCCCAGCCAGGCATCCTGCTTTTTCAGGCAGGAGTGGAAGGGCACCTGGAAGACGGCGCCGGACTCGCGCGCGATCTACATCAAGGTGGCTCGCCGGATCTATCGGCTCGACCTGGACTCGGCCTATCCGCTCCTCAAGTCGCCCTGGGCGGTGCTCTACAACCGGGATTCGAGCGATACCATTTGCAGCGCCATCGATTTCAAGCTCGTGCTTTCCGACCGGCTCGGCGTCAGGGAGGCGGTCATCGTGAGGCGGCTCACCCGTCTCACTTCCGCCGAGGCCGCCTCGCTGCCGAAGAGCCTACGGCCCTAGGCCGGCGCGAGAAGTAACCGACGATCCGGACCTGGGGAGACGATGACGCATCATTCGATTGCGCTGGCCGCAGGGCTGCTCGGCCTGGTCTTCAGCCTGACGTTCGCCGATTCGACCGCGGCACCGATGTCGACGGTGTCTCGAGCGCTTGCTGCGGCCCCGGCCCGCGCGCCGACTGCAACTCCCGCGCCTACTGCGTTTCCCGCGCTTACTGCCGCTCCCGCGCCTACGCTGGCGATCGACTCCGGCGCACTCGTGGGACATAGAGAGGGCGCAGTCGAGGTCTTCAAAGGGATTCCCTATGCGATGCCGCCTGTCGGTCCTCTGCGGTGGGAGCCGCCAGCCCGGCCGGCGAGCTGGACGGGCACACGCGACGCGATCACCTTCGGCCCGTCTTGCCCGCAGTGGCTGAGGCGCCCGAACGCGGCGCAGAGCGCGCGCCGGCGGCAGAGCGAGGACTGCCTGTATCTCAATGTGTGGACCTTCCACGCGGCGCATCGGGCGCCCGTCATGGTCTGGATCCATGGCGGCGGTTTTCGCAGCGGGTCCGGCTCGCAGATCTTCTACGATGGGAGCGACTTCGCGAAGGACGGAGTAGTCCTCGTCACGATCAACTATCGCCTCGGTGCCCTCGGCTTCTTCGCGCATCCGGCGCTTACGGCGGCCGCCCCCGCGGATGCACCGCTCGGCAACTACGGCATCATGGATCAAATCGCCGCGCTCCAATGGGTGAGGCGCAACATCGCCGCCTTCGGCGGCGACCCGCGCAACGTCACCGTGTTCGGAGAATCCGCCGGCGGCAGAAGCGTCCTCACACTCCTCACCTTGCGCGCGGCGAAGGGCCTGTTCGCGAAGGCTATCGTCGAATCCGGAGAGGGCTGGAACGCGACGCGAACTCTCGCCGATGCGGAGCGCACGGGCGTTGCGCTCGCTTCCGCGGTGGGACTGGGGCCCCACGCAACGCTGCAACAGTTGCGCGCATTGCCGTTCGAGCGGTTGCTCGCGGCCCAGGCCTCACTCGCGCGCACCCGACCGTTCGAGGACGGCCGCCTCATCCGCGAAAGCGTTCCTCGAGCGTTTGCCGCAGGCCATGAGATTCCCGTTCCGCTCGTCATCGGCTCGAACAGCTACGAAGCGACGTTGATGAAGAGCTTCCGGATCACGACGGCCGCCGAAGTTGCACAGGTACCGCCTCTCGTGAGGCCGCTCTATGCCGGAACCCAGGATCAGGTGGCAGCGGCGTTTTTCACCGATTCGTTCATGGGAGCCCCCGCGCGCTGGCTCGCTGCTCGCGCCTCCCACAGAGCGCGGTCGTACCTCTACCACTTCTCCTACGTCCCCACGGCGCGGCGCGCCACGCTCCTCGGCGCAGGACATGGCTCCGAGATTCCCTTTGTGTTCGGAAGTTGGCTCGTTTACGGCTACGATCGCACGGCGTCGGCGGAAGATCGCGCAATGGAGGGCCGCATGCATCGCTGCTGGGTCGCCTTTGCCAAGAAGAGCCGACCCACCTGCAGCCGCGACGCGTGGCCGGCCTACAATCCAAAGACCGATGAATGGATGGAGTTCGGAATGAAGTCCGGACCGGAAATGGACTTTCGCAAGGCGCGATACGACGCCCTACAACGCTCCATGCTCCCAAGGATGCTTGCAGCAGTGCCGAGTGCCCGAGCGTCTCGAGCTAGCCTGCGTTCGGCCGAACCATGACCTTGCATTGAGCGGTTCGCTGGCGGAGCGCTTCGAACGCCGGCGGCAAATCCGACAGCGATACCGTGTCCGTCACCATCGCCTTGGCCGCCGAGCGCCCACCGTCCAGCGCATCGAGCGCCGCTCGATATTCGCCCATGGTGAAGAACGCCGACATGATGATGCGGACTTCTTTCGACACCGCTTGAAAGGGAACGAAGCTCTCGAGCGCGGTGCAAAGTCCGAGCATGACGATGGAGCCGCGCGACCGCACATGCTGGATCGCGAGTGGAAGGATGCCCGGGCGCCCGACGCACTCGAACACCACATCCGGCGAATCCCCGAGCGAGTCTTTCACCCGGCGCACCGCATCCTCGTCGGCCTTCACAAAGGCGGTCGCTCCGACCTCGAGCGCCCGCTCGGCCTGCAGCGTCAGGAGATCGGTCACGGCCACCCGCGTCGCGCCGAGGCGCCGCGCCCAGTACGCGATGCCGAGCCCGATCGGCCCCGCCCCCATCACCATCACTCGTGCGCCCGGCGACAAGCCGGCGAGCGTCACGCCGTGCAGCGCGACCGCCAGAGGCTCGACCAGTGCCCCATCCTCGACCGAAGTCGTTCCCGGAAGCCGCAAGCACTGCCGGTCCTTGGCCACCGCGAGCTCCGCATAGCCGCCTCCCTGCAGCAGCATCCGCTCGCACCGAGCCGGCTCGCCGGCGAGACAGGCGGGACACTGGCCACATCCGCGCACCGGAGCGACCGCGACCCGATCACCGACCTTGAAGCCTCGAGTGGAGCGGCCGGCCTCGAGGACCTCACCTGCGAACTCGTGGCCGAGAACGGCGCCGACTCGCGCGCCCATCGCGGGCTCGTGCGTCATGTGCAGATCGCTGCCACAGATTCCACAGCGCCCGACGCGGATGAGGAGCTCATCCTCCGCGGGTTTTGGCTCGGGCACCTCTTCCACCGCCAGAGGTGCGCCGAAGCCGCGAAACACGGCGGCTTTCATACGAAAATCGTTACGCCAGCGCGCGTTTGAACATCGCGAGCATCTTTCCCCACGCCCGCTCGGCCTGGTCGTGGTTGTACACGCGCGAGTCGATCACACACCATCCGTGCATCGCGCCCTTGTACACCTCGACATCCGCGCGCAGGTGTGCGTCGCGAAACGCTTTGCTCAGCACCGTCTTGGCCTCCGGCTGCCGCTGGTCGTCATTCGCCGCGATGGCGATCACGAACTGCGCCTTGAGCTTCGGGATCAGAAGGTGTGGGCTGTCCGGCGCGTTCGACACGAGATTCGCGCCGTGGAAAGTACAGACGGCGCCGATGCGATCGGGAAACTCCGCCGCCGTACGGAACGTGAACGGGCCTCCCATGCAGTAGCCGATGGTGGCCATCTTCCGCGTCTTGCTGACGGAAGGCTGGCTCTCGAGATATGGAATAAAGGCGTGAGCGTCGGTCACGATCCTCTCGGGCGTGAGAGAGGTCATGAGGCTCGTCAGGGTCTTGCGTGTTGCAGGATCGTTGAAATTCGGATTCGGCCCCGAGGTGGGCGCCTTCTGGATCCGGTAGAACGGATTGACGACGAGCACCGAGTAGCCGGACTTGGCGAGTCTCGTCGCCATCTGCTCGAAGGCGGTCCGCAGGCCGAAGATGTCCGGCCACATCAGCACGCCGGGGTGGGCGCCTCGCGTCGGGTGAACGAAGTACGCATCTGCGGTGCCGTCGGGCGTCGCGATGTCCACGTTCGATCCCGTCACGTCTACGGCGTCCGCGACGGCAGGTAGGAGCGCGGTCATCCCGGCACCGGCCGTCAGCGCTCCGAACTGTCGGCGAGACAGCCCTCGCGACTTCAGCTCATATTCGACCATGTCGTCAAACGAGTCGTTATCGCACATGTTCTTCTCCCGTCAACGAAAGGGGGCGCCGGCCACTGCCGGAAGGGTGAATTCCGGCGGGTCGCGCCGTAAGATAGGGCAGCCTATGACCCGCAGCAAGGGGCAACGACCCGCTCATCGCTTGATCGCGCCGATCGTGCTCCTCGGCGTCGTGACCTTGGGGCCGGCAGCCGCAAGGGCGAGCTGCAACGAGCAATGTCTGGATGCGCTCGCCGACACGTATCTGCGCGCGCTGGTCGCCCACGACCCCTCACAGCTTCCCACGACGAAGGACGTGCGCTTCACGGAGAACACCGTGGCGCTTCCCCTTGGCCAGGGGCTCTGGACGACGATCAGCGGACTGAAGGCCTACAAGCACATCATCCCCGACCCCGACTCCGGACAGGTCGGCCTGTACGCGACGATCACGGAGAATGGCGTCGGCGCGCTGCTCGCTGCCCGGCTGAGGCTGCGCGGGGATCGCGTCAGCGAGCTCGAGACCCTCGTCGTGCGCCAGGGAGACATGGGCGCTTTTCTCAACACGGACGCGACGAGCGTGCGGCCCGGCTTTCTCGAAGTGGTTCCGCCTGCGCAGCGCGAGTCTCGCCAGGACCTCGTGCGCACCGCCGACCTTTACTTTGAGGGCCTCGAGCAGCGCACCGGCGAGATCGTGCCGTTCAGCAAGCAATGCCGGCGATTTGAGAACGGCATTCAGACCGCGGGCACGGCCGCCTCGGGCATGCGGCCGAGACCGATGAAGCTGCCCGACGGCAAGACCTGGCTCATGCCGACGGAGTGCAAGGCCTCGTTCGACACCAAGATGTTCAGCTACATCACCCGCATCGACCACCGGCGCTATGAGGTTGTCGATCGATCGCGCGGCGTCGTGATGTCCTTCGTCATGTTCCAGCACGAGGGCAACGTGAAGTTCGCGGATGTCCCTGGAGTCGGCCAGGTGCCGATGTCCGCGGCGGCGTTGCGTCCGTTCTCCGTCGTGATCGCAGAGACCTTCGAGATCAAGCGCGGGCAGATTCGCGAGATCGAGGCGGTCATGACGAAGCTGCCGTACGGCGCGGGAACCGGCTGGACACCGTAACTCGTCGACTCCTTCCGGAGTCAGGGGGAGAGCATGAGCAGCCGTAAGAACGATCGGGAGCTTGAGCAGAGGGCACCCAACGATCCGACTCGTCGCGAGTTCGTAGCTGCCTCTGCGGCGTTAGGGCTCGCCGCCGCCGCGGACCGCGCGACGGCCGCACGACTTCGCGTGGTGGAGCGCGATGTTGACATCAAAACTTCAGACGGTGTTTGCGATGCGGCATTCTTTCATCCCGCCGCGGGCTCCCACCCCGGAGTGTTGATCTGGACGGACATCTTTGGCCTGCGGCCGACCTTCCGCGCCTTCGGCCGGCGCCTCGCCGCACAAGGGTATTCTGTCCTCGTTCCGAACCCGTTCTATCGGACACAGCGGGCGCCCGTGATCTCCGACACCTCCAAATTCGATTTTCGCGATCCGGCCACCCGCGCCAAGATGCAATCGTGGACGGGCCCGATGAATCAGCCGGGCGCGATCGAGCGAGATGCCGAGGCTCACGTCGCGTTTCTGGACTCGCAGCACCAGGTCGACCAGTCGAAGAAGATCGGCACGCAGGGCTACTGCATGGGCGGCCCGCTCGTGTTCAAGACCGCGGCGCAGGTCTCCGGCCGCGTCGGTGCCGGGGCCACATTCCACGGCGGCGGCCTGGTGACCGATCGGCCCGACAGTCCGCATCTGCTTGCGCCGAAAATCAAGGCACGGATGTACCTGGCGATCGCCGCAAGTGATGACATGCGCCAGCCCGATGCGAAGGACAAGCTGCGTGAAGCCTTCGCGGCGGCCGGTGTGCCCGCCGAGATCGAGGTGTACGCCGGCAGCATCCACGGCTTCTGCGTGCCCGACATGCCGCTGCAGAACGGCAAGCCGATCTACAACAAGGCGGACGCCGAGCGCGCCTGGGGAAAGCTGCTCGCGCTGTACCGGACAGCGCTCGCCTGACAGCGTTCGAGCGAAGGCGCTCGCCTGACGGCGCTTGCCTGAAGGCGGCCCTCGCGGTGACTCTCCTCAGGCGCCGACCGTATTGGGATCCCGCCAGGCGCGCTCGAACGGCAATCGCCAGGCATTGGGCGCGATGAGCTGATGGATCGCATTGGGTCCCCACGAGCCGGGCGCGTACAGGCGAACGGGCGGCGGGGCCTTGAGCAGGGGCACCGACACCTCCCACAGCCGCTCGATGCCTTCCGCGGTGGTGAACAGCGTGTGATCGCCCCGCATGGCATCGAGGATCAGCCGCTCGTAAGCCTCGAGCACATCTCCTTCGAAGCCCGTGTCGTGCATCGCGAACTGCAAGCTCAGCTTGTCGAGCCGCATGCCCGGCCCCGGCCGCTTGCCGTAGAACGACAGCGACATCTTGGAGGAGTCCGCGAGGTCGAACGTCAAGTGATCGGGACCCTGCCCGCCGACGCCCGAGTCCTGCGGGAACATGCTTTTCGGCGGCTCCCGGAACGCGATCGAGATGATCCGCTGCCCCTCGGCAAGCCGCTTGCCCGTGCGCAGGTAGAAGGGCACGCCGGCCCAGCGCCAGTTGTCGATGGAGCAGCGGAGCGCAATGAAGGTCTCGGTGTCCGATTCGGGCGCGACGCCTTTCTCGGAGCGGTAGCCGTTGTACTGCCCGCGCACCACGTCGGTCGGCTGGATGGGCAGCATGCTGCGAAAGACCTTGTTCTTCTCGTCGCTGATCGGCGCGGGGGCGAGCGCGGTAGGCGGCTCCATCGCCACGAACGCGAGAATCTGGAACAGGTGAGTGACCACCATGTCGCGATACGCGCCCGTCGACTCGTAGAACGCGGCGCGCCCGTTGAGCCCGAGCGTCTCGGGCACGTCAATCTGCACGTGGTCGATGAAGTTGCGGTTCCAGATCGGCTCGAATAGACCGTTCGCGAACCGGAACGCGAGGATGTTCTGTGCCGGCTCCTTGCCGAGGAAATGATCGATGCGAAAGATCCGGTCCTCGTCGAACACCTCGTGCAGCCTCGCGTTGAGCGCGATCGCGCTCGCGAGGTCCGTGCCGAAAGGCTTCTCCATGATGATGCGGGCGCGCGAGACGAGGTTGGCCTCGCCGAGCATGTGGATCGCCGACAGCGCCGCGTTGGGCGGCACGCTGAGATGGTGCAGGCGATCGCACTGGCCGTTGAAGGTCTTCTCCGCCCGGTCCACGGCGGCCTTCACGGCGCCCGCGCCCGCGGAAAGGGGCACGTAGTCGAGGCTCTCGCTGAACGTCTTCCATTCGGCGTCTTCGATCTTGCGCGCGGAGAACTCGTCGAGCGCCGCGCGCGCGTGCTTGCGAAAGCCGTCGGGAGTCAAGTCATCGAGCGAGACACCGACGATCCGGCAGCCCGGGATAAACCCGATGCTCGACAGGCGGAACAGCCCCGGCAGCAGCTTGCGTCGAGCCAGGTCGCCCGTCGCGCCCACCAGAACGACGACTTGCGGACGCTCCGGACCCACTCCGGCAGGAATCTTCGCCACGGCGCATGCCCTCCACTGGTCGGATCGAACGGCTGAGGCGCCGAGCACGCATCGCGCTACGGCGCGGCAAACGCGCAGTATGCCAGATCGCGCGACGCGCTCACTGCGCGCGCCGCTCCGCCCGAGCGATACAATCCCGGGACTCTAACGGGGCGATCCCATGGCCGATTCCGTTCCCCTCCCCGGTGCAAGTGCCGGTGCCAGTGCCACCGCCGGTGCCGATGCCGCGGGCGCCCACGCCAATCCAGGCGTGAATGCCGCGCTCGCCGAGCGTGCGCTGAGCCGCATCCGCTGGCGGCTGCTGCCCTTCCTAGGCCTGCTCTACATCGCGAGCTTCCTCGACCGCGTGAACATCAGCTTCGCGAAGCTCACCATGGACCGGGCGATCGGCATCACCGATGCCGCGTACGGCTTCGCGGCCGGCGTTTTCTTCCTCGGCTACTTTCTCTTCGAAGTGCCCTCCAACCTCATCCTCGCAAAGGTGGGGGCGCGGCGCTGGATCGCACGCATCCTCGTCACCTGGGGATTGATATCGGCGGCGACGGCGTTCGTCTCGGGACCGAGAGCGTTCGTTGCGATGCGCTTCGTGCTCGGCCTCGCCGAAGCCGGATTCTTCCCGGGCATCCTGCTCTACCTCACGTACTGGTTTCCAGCCGCAGAGCGCGCAAAAGTCGTCGGCCTCTTCATGGTGGCGGTGCCCCTCGCCAGTGTGATCGGCAGCCCGATTTCCGGCGCGTTGCTCGGCATGGGCGGAGCGCACGGAATGGGAGGAGCGCACGGCATCAGCAGCCTGCAGAGCGCCGGCGGACCGCTCGGGCTGCAAGGCTGGCAGTGGCTCCTTCTCATCGAGGGCCTGCCTGCCGTGGCGCTCGGCTTTATCTGTCTCGCGCTGCTTCCCGATACACCGCGCGAGGCGCGGTGGCTCGCGCCCGAGCAGCGCGAGTGGCTCCTGGCGACGCTCGCCCGCGAGCGCGCGGCAGTCGGGCGTCCGGACCGTTCGTCATGGCGCGCCGCGTTCGCTCATCCGGCCGTGTGGCTGCTGTCGCTCATCTATTTCTGCGTGGTCCTCGGCCTCTACGGACTCGGATTCTGGCTTCCGACGCTCATCGCCCGATTCGGCGTCGGATTGACGCACGTCGGCTGGATCGCGGCGTTGCCGCCTCTCTGCGGCACGCTCTTCATGGTGTGGTGGGCGCGGCGCTCCGACCGCAGGCGCGAGCGTGTCGGACACTTGATCCTGCCCGCGCTCCTCGGATTCCTCGGCTTCATCGGTGCGGGCCACGCCCACACGCTCGCGGCGCAGGTCGTGTGCCTGTGCGTGGCCTCGATGGGCATTTACGGGGCGCTTCCCGTGTTCTGGACCTTCCCGAGCGAGCTCCTGTCGAGCGCTGCGCTGGCCGCCGGCATCGCGCTGATCAACTCGCTCGGCAATCTCGCGGGCTATCTCGGCCCGCAGGCCATGAGCTGGTCCGCTCGTCGCGGCGACTTCGGTCCCGCACTCATTCTCCTCGGATTGATGATGCTGCTCGCAGGCTTGCTGGTGGCGGTGGTGGACCAGATCGAAAGGAAGCCGCGCGAGTCTCGCCCATGTCCGATGCGCTAGCAGTCCAATGCTGCATCGTCGGCGGCGGTCCGGCCGGCATGATGCTCGGCCACTTGATGGGACGCGCGGGTGTGCGGACGATCGTGTTGGAGAAGCACGCCGATTTCCTCCGCGACTTTCGCGGCGATACGGTCCATCCCTCGACGCTGCGCATCATGCAGGAGCTCGGCCTGCTGGGAAGGTTCCTCGAGCGGCCGCATTCCGTCCTCCGCAGCCTCGGGGTCGAGATCGGCGGCCGGCATTTTCGGGTCGCGGATTTCGAGCGCCTCGCGCCCCCGTGCAACTTCATCGCACTCATGCCCCAGTGGGACTTCCTCGATTTCCTCGCAGAGGAGGGCCGGCGACTGCCCACGCTTGAGATTCGCATGTCCTCGCAGGTGACGGAGCTGATCAAGGACGGCAGCCGGGACGGTCGCGTGGCCGGCGTGCGCGCCATGACGCCAGATGGTCCGCTCGAGGTGCGCTCGAACCTCGTGGTCGGTTGCGACGGCCGGGCCTCGACAGTGCGGGCCGCCGCGGGGCTCGTGGTGCAGGCGCTCAGTGCTCCAATCGACGTGCTCTGGTTTCGTCTCTCGAAGAGCCCCGACGATCCGCAGAACGTGCTCGCGCATGTCGGGTCCGACAAGATGCTCGTGACGATCGATCGGGCGGCGTACTGGCAATGCGCGTACGTCATCGGGAAAGGCGGTATAGACCGCATTCACGCCGGCGGCATCGAGGCCTTCAGGCAGGCGGTGGCGCAAGGTGCGGGATTCTTGGCGGACCGCATGGCCGAGCTCCGATCCTTCGACGATGTGAAGCTGCTCAGCGTGAAGGTCGACCGCCTGCGCACCTGGTCCCGGCCCGGACTCCTTTGCATAGGCGATGCCGCACACGCCATGTCGCCGATCGGGGGCGTTGGGATCAACCTGGCGATCCAGGACGCGGTGGCGGCCGCCAATCTGCTCGCCGGAGGGCTGAGAAAGGGCACACTGCGAGACCGCGACCTCGACAGCGTGCGGCAACGCAGGCTCTTCCCGGTGCGAGTGATCCAGGGCGCGCAGGTCGCGGTCCAGGAGAAGTTCCTGAGTCCTCTGCTTTCAGGCCGCACGCGTGCGCCGAGGGTCCCCTGGCCCGTCAGGGCTCTCGATCGCAACGCCTGGCTGCGGCGCTGGACCGCCGCGCTCCTCGGGCTCGGCGTGCGGCCGGAGCGTGTGTCTTCGCCGCCGTACCGGTAGACTCGGCCGCTCCTGGCCCGATCGAGGGGGGTCCCATGGCCGCGAGCGCTCAGAGCGCAATCGATCTGTCGCGTCTGCTCGACGAGCGGGCGATCTCTCCGCTGCAAGTGCTCGTCGCAGTGCTGAGCGCGCTCATCATGTTCGTAGACGGCTACGACGTGCAGGTGATGGCGCTCGCCGTTCCGCTGGTGTCCCACGAATGGGCGCTCACTCCGCCGCACTTCTCTCTCGCGCTCTCCGCCGTTCTGTTCGGCATTTGCGTCGGAGCCGCCTTCATCGCGCCGCTCGGCGACCGGGCCGGCCGCCGCACCCTGCTCATCCTCGCGATGGCCGTCATCGGCGTGTCGACCATGGTGACCTCCACGGCCGGCAGCCCGGCGCAGTTCGTCCTCTGGCGGACGCTCACGGGCATCGGCCTCGGCATGAGCATTCCCAACTGCAATGCCTGGACGGCGGAATACGTGCCCGTGCGCAGCCGGCCCACCATCCTCGTCGTGATGAACGCGGCGATCAGCGCGGGCTCTTTCTGCGCCGGCTTCATCGCGCCCGTGATCTTTGCTCACTGGGGCTGGCGCGGCGCGTTCGTGATCGGCGGCGTGACGCCGCTCATCATCGGCTTTCTCATCGTGGTCGCGGCGCCGGAGTCGCTGAAATTTCTGATCGTCCGCCGCCCCGAGGACCGTCGAATCGCCTCGATTCTCGCGCGTATCGCCCCGGAGCTCGATCCGGCGACTCCCTTCCAGCGCCCCGAGGCGGCCCCTCAGGCCGCGCGCTGGTCCCTCGTCGATCTGCTCGGACCGCTCTACCGCCGCCGCACGCTGGTGCTCTGGGGCGTCGTCGTCGCCAACCTGTTCAGCCTGTACGTGCTCATCAGCTGGCTGCCGACCTTGCTCGAGTCGGCCGGTTGGCCGCTCAACAGCGCCCTGCGGGGTGCGGTGCTCATCCAGGCCGGGGGATTCTTCGGCGGCATCCTGCTCTCCGCCTTTCTGAGCCGCGGCACGACGATACCCGCCCTGATCGCCGCGTACCTCATCACGGCCGCGTGCCTCCTGCTCTTCCACCTGGCGCCGGCGGCAGCCGCCGTGAGCTGGATCGCGTTGCTCGTAATCGGCGGCGGCACGAGCGGCTCGCAGCTCTGCCTCAACGCGCTGTCGACGGCTTACTATCCGCCGGCAATCAAGGCGAGCGGCATGAGCTGGGCGGGCGTCATCGGCAACTTCGGCGCGTTTCTCGCGCCCGTCGTCGGCGGCTGGGCTATCGACCGCGGCTACTCGTCCGGAAGCATCCTCGGCATGCTCGCGGCTCCGCTGGTTCTTTGCGCGCTCGGCGTGCTCTTCATGCGCCGCGAGTGGCAGTGGAACTGAGCGCGGGAGCGCCTGCGCTCCGCGCCGCGCCGGTCCGCTCCGGCTCCCCTCAATACTCGAACTGGTACGAGAGTCCGACGCTGCTGCCGGGGTCGTTCTCCGGAGTGATACCTTGCGCCGTGGCGGTGCCGTTGCCCAGCCGTGTCTGCAGTTTGAGGTGCTTCGTCAGGTCGACATCGACCTGCAGCTGACTCACGCCGGTCGTGCTCTGCGTTGCCGCGACGAACACGCGGCTCGAGACATACCGGCCGGCCGTGACGCTGGCACCGTTGTTCTGGTTGGGGTTCGTGCCGGTGCTGGGGGTGCTCCCGAGGGTCAGGACGTTGAGGCCGAGCGCCTTCTGTACCTTCGAGAGCGGATTGAGTCCGCCGCCGCCCACTCCCGTGAGACTCACGAGCGCGGCGCCGGTCTCCGCGAGCTGCACGGCCGTCAGCTGCGACGCCGTCTCGCCGAACAGGAGCCGTGCGAGAATCTCATCCTGCGGCAGGGGCGGGCTGCTGCTCAGCGAGAACTGCGGCGAGTCGGCGAATCCGGTGATGTGCAGCGTCACGGTGGCGCCGGCCGCGGTGGCCTGCGCGGTAAAGTCGAGCGTCGGATCGATCCGCTGCCGCAGTCCCGCGCCATTGAAGCTCACATCGCCCATCGTGAAGCTGAGCTGAGAGCTCGCGAGGGCGAAAGTGCCCCGGATCAGCTGGAAGCCGCCGCTCACCGTCGGCTTCTGCGTCGTGCCGTGGATCCTCACTTCCCCGCCGAGCTCGGCGTTGAGGCCGCGGCCCTGGACGAGAATCTCGCGCGGTGCATCGACAGAGATGGCGAGACCGATCACCAGGCGGTGTTGAGCGGGCGCCGGAGGCGCTTGCCCCGGCCGGATGA
>JASHTA010000216.1 GCA_030040795.1 Gammaproteobacteria bacterium
GCGACTGCGACTGCGGCTGGGGTGTCGCTGCGGGACTGCCGCGCAGCGTGCGCGAGCGCTGCGTCAAGCTCGAGAACTCGAGCTCGCGAACGTCGCCCAGTTTGTAGACGAGCTCGCCGAGCGCTCCGGAGCAGATGAGGATGAAGACCGAGATGAGGAAGACGACCCCGGAGCCCGCGATCGGGAGCGAGGGCGGTGCGGTGCGCGTGACCGCGCCGTAGAGCGTGTACGCAAAGGCGGCGCCGGCCAGAGCGAGCGCCGGAATCGATACCAAACCGAACCAGAGCAGAGGACGGGAAGCGAACGACGCGACGGTCTTGATCACCATCAGGTCGAGCAGCACCTTGTAGATGCGCGACAGGCCGTACTTCGAGCGCCCGAACTGCCGCGCATGGTGGCGCACCTTGATCTCCGCGATGCGCGGACCGGCGATGAGCGCCATGGCCGGGATGAACCGATGCATCTCGGAGTAAAGCGGAATGCGCTTGATGAGCGTCGCGCGGTACGCCTTGAGCGAGCAGCCGTTGTCGTGGATCGGCACGCCCGTCACGCGGGCGATGAGCGCATTGGCGATGCGCGAGGGAATCTTGCGCGAAAGGAGCTTGTCTTGCCGGTCGTGTCGCCACCCGACGACGATGTCGCAGCCGTCCTCGATCTTCGCGAGCAGCAGCGGGATGTCCGCCGGATCATTTTGCAAATCGCCGTCCATCGTGACGATGACATCCCCGCGCGCCTGCTCAATGCCTGCCGCCATGGCCGGCGTCTGGCCGTAATTGCGGCGAAATTTCACGACCCGTACGCGCGGATCGCATCGCGCGAGCTCGGCGGCCGCCGCGAAGGTGCGATCAGCGCTGCCGTCGTCTACGAGGACCAATTCGAATGCCGACCGGAGCGGCTCGACCGCGCGAACGATCGCTTCGTGAAGCGGCCGCACGCTCTCCTCTTCATTGAAGAGTGGGATGACGATCGAGAGCTCGGGTCGTGCGGCCATGGTCGTGCGCGCACGCAAGGAACGTGCCGTGCCGGGAACAGGACTTGCTTGCGGCTACGGAAAAGCTGTCGCTGCGAACAAACAACCGAGTTCTCGGCTGGATGAGGAGGCGCGATGCCTGACGGACGTTCTCACGCGCTTTGCGCAGGCCTTGCGGCGCTCGCGATCTGCGGGCTTACGCCCTCCGCGCAGGAGAGCACTTATCGCGACGCGCCTTACACGGTGAAGCCGGGTGACACGCTCAGCGTCTCCGTGTGGAAAGAGCCCGACCTGAGCGGACCGCAGCTCGTGCGGCCGGATGGCACGTTCTCCATCCCGCTCGTCGGACAAGTCGACGCTCGCGACAAGACCGTGATGCAGCTTCAGCAGATCGTCACGGAGCGGTTGCATCGGTTCATCGCCGATCCGGTCGTCACCGTCTCCGTGCAGAGCATCCAGGGCAACAAAGTTTACGTGATCGGCCAGGTCGCCAAGCCCGGCGAGTTCGTCGTCAATCCGCGCGTCGATGTCATGCAGGCGCTCAGCATGGCCGGCGGCATGACGCCGTTCGCGAAGCTGGGTGACATCATGATTTTGAGGCGCCTCGCGGATGGGCGGCAGCAAGCCATCGCATTCCGCTACACGGATGTGGAGCACGGGAAGGATCTCCAGCAGAACATCACGCTGGAGGCCGGCGATGTCGTCGTCGTACCGTAAGCCGCCCTTCGCGGCGGTCCGGCGCAGCGGCACGGTTGTTGCGAGCGCCGTGCTCCTCATGACCGGGGCAATGACAGCACGGAGTGCGTCGTGGCAATTCAATCCGCGGGTGGAGGTCGGGGGAACGTACGACGACAACTACCTGCTCGGGTCGCTGCCTTCGCAGGAGACTTCCGTGGCCGGCCCCTTCATCGACGCTCAGCTCGAGCTGCAAGCCCAGACGCCCCTCTCGACCTTGAGCATCGTTCCGGAGGTTCACGCGACGCTCTACCCCGGACACTCCGATGACCAGTCGACGGACGGCTATCTCAACGTGAGCGATGTGCTGCAGACTCAGGAATCGAAAACCTCGCTCAACGGCTCGTACGCCGATCAGACGGTAGTCGCGGCGGACCTGCTCCCCTCGACCTTTCCGGGCGTCGGTCTCGGCCAGCCGGTCATCGGCGCGAGCGGATACGTCGAGGAGCTCGAGCGGCAGCAGACGTGGCACCTCTTTCCCGCGACCTCCCTTCAGCTGACCCAGCGCGACAGTCTGCAGATCGGCGTCGATTACTACCACGTGGGCTTCAGCAGCAGCGTTCCGAACCAAGTCGGGTTCCAGAGCGTGGCAGGTACGCTCGGCACGACTTACCAGGCGACTCCGCGCTCCTCGCTCTCCTTCACCGGCCAGTACTCGGACTTCATTCCCGAGGACAACTATCCGGGCGCCCATCACGGCGGCCTCGACGGCGAGTGGGACTACCAGGAGAGCAAGGTATTGCGCTTTTACATCCGGGCCGGCGCGGGTGTGACGGACGGCGCAACGCCGGCGAGCGTCGGCAGCACTTCCGTGACCGACTTCGAAGGGGGCATCGGCGCCCAGTGGACGCTGCAGGTCACCAACGTCGTGGCCGATCTGTTGCGGACGGCGGTTCCGAGCTCGTTCGGCGTCGTCGTGAACCAGAATGAGCTGCGCTTCCGCGTCACCCGCTCGTTCTCTCCGACTTTCGCGGGGTTCTTCGCGCTGCGCGGCATCCAGGACCAGGAGGCCGTCACGGGCTTCAGCGGCATTCCGAACCGCGTCTACGCGACCGGCTCGGCCGGCATCGAGTGGCGGCTCACGCGCGCGTACTCGCTCGAAGCCTCCTACACGCATGCGCTGCAACGATACGGCGAGTACGAGACGTTCCCGGCCGCCCGCGCCGATTCGAACTCCGTCGGGATCTCGGTGGTCTACGAGCCGAACCGCGAGAACCAGCCGGAGCTCTTCACGGTCGGCAGCGAGTCGCCCTACTAACCCAAGCAGGATGCCCTCAGAGCGAGAGGACGATGGAAACCCAGTTCGCCCCCGACTTCTCCGATTACCTGGCCGCCATCAAGCGCCGGCACTTCCTGCTGCTCTGCGTCGCGCTGCCGATCATCGCGATCGCGGTGGCGCTTGCGGTCGGGTTGCCCAACGTGTACGTCTCGGGCGCGCTCATCCAGTTCTCGCAGGCGACGATCTCGGGCGAGCTGCCGAGCTCGCACGACGTGCCGGATCGAACGTACATGGACGAGCAGCGCAACTACGCCGATCAGTACGTCGCGAACATCCGCGACGCTGTGCTCAACTCGCAGAGCCTCGCGCCGGTCGTCGCGAAGGTACGCGGCCTGCCGACGATTCCGAGCGATCCGGACGAGGCGGAGCATGCCATCAAGGCTCATGCGGTCATCCAGTCGGTCCGCTCCGAAGTCCTCGACCCCGACAGCGGGCGCGAGCGCGAGATCGTCCCGGCCTTCATGGTCTCCTTCAAGAGCCACAGCCCGCAGACGGCTCACGACGTTGCGGTACAGCTCACGAACGCGGTCATCCTGGCGAGCCGCCGCAGTCTCCTGGTCCGCGCCAACGAGGCGAGCCAGTTCTATGCCTCCGAGGCCCAGCGCTATCGCGGGCAGATCGGCACCCTCGAGAGCCAGCTCGCGGACTTCAAGGCGAAGCACTTCGGCGAGCTGCCGGAGCTCGCGACCGTCAACATGGGCCAGCTGGATCGCATGCAGCAGGATCTCGAGAACACGACGCTTCAAGCTCAGGAGCTCGACCAGAACCGGACGTTCCTCTCGGTGCAGCTTCAGCAGGCCGAGCACGCCGCCAACTCGGACCAGTCCACCCTCGAGCGGCTGGAGGCGGAGTACAACGAGAAGGAGCCGATCTACGGCGACAACTATCCCGACATCATCTCGCTCCGCCACCAGATCGAGAGCTTGAAGAACGGCGGCGCCGAGATCGAGGGCATGACGCTCAGGCAGCAGCTCGCGACGGAGGAGGAGAACCTGCGGACGTTGCGGCAGCGCTACAGCGAGGCCTATCCGGATGTGCAGTCGGCCGAGCGGCGCATCGCGCTGCTCAAGCAGCGCATCGCGCGGGGCGAGAAGGCGACGATCACCACACCCGACAATCCGACGATCACCCAGCTGAAGACGCAGATCGACAGCGTGAACAATCAGATCGCGGGGCTGCAGGCGCATTCCGCGGAGCTGCGCCGCCAGGTCGGCGATCTGCAGAAGCGGCTCGAGATGACACCGCTCATCGAGAAGCAATATCAACAGCTGACGAGCGGACTCGACGTTGCGCGCACCAAGTATGAGGACCTGATGAAGAGCGAGATGGACTCCGAGCTCACCGCCGAAGCCATCATGGGAGGCCGCAGCGACGAGCTGCGCGTCGTCAACCAGCCGATCGTGCCGGACCAGCCCGCCGAGCCGAAGCGGCTCGCCATCGCGACGATCGGTGTGATCCTCGCCTTGGTGCTTGCGTTCTCCGCGGGCATCGGCGCCGAGAGCGTCGATCAGACGGTGCGCGGCAGCCGCGACGTGCGGCGAGTGCTCGCGCTTGCGCCGCTCGCGGTGATCCCGCGCATTCAAGATGCGCTCACCCGGCGCCGCCGGTTCGCGCGGCTCGTCGCGCTCGGGTGCACGATGGTGATCGGCGGCCTGATCGCGGTCGTGGCCGTCAACAGCGTCATGTAGCGTCGAAGAACTCACTCACCGGCGAGGTGCGGGACACATGGGTCTCATAGAGGAAGCGCTGCGCAAATCCACGCAGCAAAGAAAAGGCTCGGTACGGGGCAATGGAGCCCTTTCCGCAGCGCGTGCGGGGCGTTCCGCGGTCGTGGAGTCGACGATTCGCCAGTATCTCGCCGCGCCGGTCGATCGGGAGGCCATGCACCGCAACCGGATCCTGAATACGGTGGGTGACGTGAGCGTCACGCGTGCCTACAAGATCCTGCGCACGCGCGTGATGCATCGCCTGGGCGCGAACGGTTGGCACTCCGTCGGCATCACCGGCACGACCGTCGGGGAGGGCAAGACGCTCACCGCCGTGAATCTCGCGCTCGCGCTCGCTCAGGATGTGAACAACTGGGTCTTTCTCGTGGACCTCGATTTGCAGCGCCCGAGAGTCGGCACCTATCTCGGAATGCGGTACGAGCACGGGCTCACCGACTATCTCACGGGTCAAGCGGAGTTCAGCCAGATCGTCTACGACGTGTCGATCCCGCGGCTCGCGGTCATTCCCAATGCCCGCTCGGTCGAGTTCTCCTCCGAGCTGCTCTTGTCGCCGCACATGAGCGACTTCCTGCACTTCCTGCAGACCGAGCCGCCGCGGCGCATCGTCGTGTTCGATATGCCCCCGCTCCTCGCCTCCGATGATGTGCTCGCCTTTGCCCCGCGCGTGGACAGCTTCCTGCTCGTCGTCTCGCAAGGCCAGACCGCCCGCCGCACGCTGAGCAACGCGAAGGAGATGCTGCGGGAGATCAACGTGATGGGCGTGGTGCTGAATCGCTCGACGGAGCGCAACGACAGTCCGTACTACTAGCCGCGTCGCGGCCTGCCGGCGCAAGCTTGCCGCCTGCCGATGCAAGTTCACGGCCTGCCGGCGCGGGCACACGGCCGCCGGGCGCAGGTTCTCGGAAAGCGAGCCGCAGTCCCTCCCGCAGCGGTATGCGCGATCGCCAGTGAAGCAGGCGGTGAGCCTTGGAGCAGTCCCAGCGAACGCTCCGCAGACGTGTCCGCACTCGGTAGGGCGTGGTCGCAGGCTCTTTTCCGCGAGCGGCGGCGGCGCCCGCGTTGAGCGCTCCCAGCGCGTAGTAGGCGAGCCGCGGCAGCTTCAGTACTCGGGGTATTGATTTCGCGGATGTCGAACCCCCGCGCGTCGAGCCCACGCCTATCGAGCCCACCTCTATCGAGCCCACCCCTGTCGAGCCCACCCCTGTCGAGCCCGCGGACTCCTTGAGCAGCGCGACGTACTCGTTCTGCGTGAGCACCTCGTCGTCGACGATGTTGAACGATTCGCCCCCGATCGCCGCGGTGGTCGCGGCGAGGATCAGCGCATCCACGGCGTTATCCACCAACACCAGCGGGAGGGGAAGGCTGCCATTCCCAAACATCACGAGGAGGCTGCCGATGCGCTGCCCGACGTGCGCCGGAAAGACGCTCGCGCCGGCCCCACACGTGAGCCCGAGCCGCACGATCACGGCGTCGAGGCGGCCGCGCCGGTGCGCGGTAAGGACGGCTGCCTCGGCTCGGGCCTTCGCCTGCGCGTAGGGGCCGAGCAGGCCTGTTTGGTCAAAGGGACTTCGCTCGTCGATCACGGACCCCGAGCGCACGTGCGCAAGATCGTAGCTCGAGAGCGTGCCGGGATAGACGAAGCGTTTGACGCCCGCGCGCTCTGCCGCCTCGAGCAGGCGCTCCGTTCCTCGCACGTCGACACGCTCGAACGTCGCGCGCGGCGCGCGAATGGCTGATGCCAGATGAAAGAGGATGTCGATCCCGGCAAGCGCCTCGGTGAAGCTGAACGGCTCGCCGAGGTCCGCGACGAGGACCTGCGCTCCGGCCGCACCGAGTGGTGCGGCTTTCGCGGCCGAGCGCGCCAGAATCCGCACCGAGTGCCCGCGCTCGAGGAGCTCGCGCACCAGGTGAGACCCGATGAAGCCGGTCGCGCCCGTCACGAGCGCTTTCATCGCTCGGCCACCTGCGTCACTCGGTCACGTGCATCACTTGGCCACCTGCATCACTCAGACACCTGCATCACGCGGCCACCTGCTTCGAGACGGGTTCGGCCATGGGCCAGATCGATCGAATGATGCCGACGAGCCTCGCGCCTTCGTCGGGCCCGACGGGCGCGGGCTGGCCTGCCTCGATCGCCGCGTAGAACGCATGGACGAGAGGAACGACGCCCCACGAGCCGTCCACCTTCTTGCGGACGACTTGCCAGGAGGAGGCGAGAGTCCCGCCGATGAGCTGCGCGGCCGCATCGAGATTGACGAGCGCCCGTCCGATCGCCTTGGGCACGCGCAGGTCGCGATAGACCGTGAGCGACATGCTCGCGATGTTGAGCCGCATCATCATGCGGGTGCACGAGATGTCGAGAAGCGCCATGTCGGGGCGCGTCCGCAGGGAGACGGAGAGCGCTCCGAGACCCCGCTCGGCCTCGATGGTCGCCACCATCTCGGCGGGCTTGCCGCCCGGGATCTCGGGCGAGGAGCGGCTCGCGGCGAGAATGCGCCGCGGCGCACCGAGCAGATGGACGAGAAGCGAGGTGGGATGCACCGCGAGATCCTCGGCGAGTCCGCCGGGCAACGCCTTGGCCCAGTGGCCATCGCGAAATTTGGGATTGCGCCGGATGTCATAGTTGAAACCAGCCGCGGCGTGCAGGATGTCGCCTGCCGCGCCGGACGATAGGAGCTCCCTCGCGCGCACCACGGCGGGCATGTAGAGCATGCTCTGCCCCACGCACAGCTCGCGGCCGGCGCGAGCCGCCGCCGCCTTCATGCTCGCGCACTGCGCCTCGGTGATCGCCATCGGCTTCTCGACATAAACGTGCGCACCCGCCGCCAGGGCTTCGCACGCGAGCCGCTCGTGCGAATCGGGAGGCGTGAGGACATGCACGATGTCCGGGCGCAGGGCGAGCAGGTCGCCGAGATCGTCGAACGCACGCGGCACCGAGTAACGAGCCGCCTGCGCGCGCGCAAGCTCGAGGTCACGATCGGCGATGCCGACGATCGTGCATCCGGGGTAGCGGCTTGCCGCCGCCAAGTGGTGCCGAGAGATGATTCCGCAGCCGACGATTCCGATTTTCATGGCGAGCCGCCCGCAAGAACCGTACCGCTGGCGCTCGTGGTGCTGCGGCGGCACCGGTCTTGCTGAAGATCGCGCCATGGCGCCGGAGCCGAGAGTCTGCTGGCTCACCGAGGAGTATCCGCCCGAGACAGGCGGCACCGGGCTCATGGCAGCGCGCATCTGCCGCGGTCTCGCGGCGCGCGGCGTGCCGACTCGGGCCGTCACGCGTCAGACCCGCCCGGCTCGCCAGCCTGAGGAATGGCTGGACGGCGTTCACGTCCGGCGGATCAAACCGGCCGGACGCCTGAAAGGCGCCGGTTGGCGGGCACTCCCCGCGATGATCGTCTTTCTCGTGCGGCTTTCCGCCCTGCTGGTCCGGGAGGCGCGCCGGTACGACGTGATCGTCGTGTCGAGCATGAAGATCATCCCTCTCGCCGCCGTGCCGCTCGGCCGCTGGCTCAACAAAGCGTGTGTGATCCGCTTGGAGTCCCCCTTCGAGCTCATCGAGCCGATCGCCGCCGAGAGTCTCGGCGCCATGGGATCGCGCGCCGGCGGTCCGGCTTACCGGACGCTCGGCGCTCTGGGCGCCCTCGTCGGCGCGGGGCTCGCACGGGTCTTGGGTGCCTTGCAGCGTGCGATTCTTCGTCGCGCCGACTGCATCGTCGCCATCTCCCGGGATCTCGAGAGCAGCCTTCAGCAAATGTGCTGCCCCTCGGCGCGCATCCTGAGGATTCCCAACGCGACGGACCTGCGCCGCTTCTTGCCGGTCACGGAGGAGGAGAAGGTTGCCTTGCGGGCTCGCTTGCACCTGCCGTCGAGCTGCACTCTCGTGCTCTATGCCGGCCGCCTGTCACGCGCCAAGGGCGTCCTGATGCTGATCGAGGGATGGGCTGAGCTCGCCGCGGCGCACCCCGACCTCCATCTTGCGATCGTCGGCAGCGGGAAGGGCTCCTGGGACGATTGTGAGGCGGAGCTCGCCGGACGCGTGAGGGTGCTCGCACTCGGCGCTCGTGTCTCGCTCGTCGGGGAGAGCGACCGGGTGCACGAGTACATGCAAGCCTCCGACATCTACGTCTGCCCGAGCGATTACGAGGGATTCAGCCTCTCGATCGGCGAGGCGCTGGCCTGTGGCCTCCCGGCCGTCGTCACCTCCGTCGGCGCTGCGCCGGAGATCATCGAGCACGGTGTGAGCGGCTTCCTGTTCCCTCCGAAGGACCTGCGGGCGATGATCGCGGCGCTCGAGCTGTGCCTCGCGCAGCGCGCTCGCTGGCCGCAAATCAGCCGGCGCGCTCGCGAGTCGGCGGAGCCGTTCGATCTCGATCGCGTCGTCGATCGGTATGCGGCGCTCGCCCGGGAGCTCGCTCGCGCGCCAGGGCGTGCAGCTCGTCCCGCAGCGTCTCGCGCGAGGCTCCGAGGATCATCATCCGATACCAGAGCTCGGCATTGATGAGAAGCCACAAGCGGTTGCCGTGATCGCGGCGGCCCGCCAGGTGCTCCTCGATGAGCGCCTGGATCGGTGCGGCCTTGAGAAGGCCCGCGCGCACGAGCTCCGCCTGCGCGAGCAGTCCGCGATAGAGCACGCGATACTCATCACGCAGGATATACGGTAGCGCCGAGGAGAACCCTTGCTTCGGCCGCTCGAGGATGGCCCGAGGCAGAAAGCGCTCCGCGAGGCGCTTCTGGATGTAGCGCAGCGAGCGGCCCCGGACCTTGCATTGCACGGGCAGTCGCGCCGCGAACTCCGCGATGCGGTGGTCCATGAAGGGGCTGCGGGCCTCCAGGCCGCGCGCCATGGTCATGCGGTCCGTGATCATCACGGGGTGATCGGGCAAGCGAATCGCCGAGTCGGCCGACAGCATGCGATCGAGCGGGCTGCGGGCGCGCTCGGCGAAGCGCTCCTCGATCACCGACTCGCCGTGCCAGGCATCGAGAGCGCTTGCGGTTTCGGGTGTATAGAGCGCCGAGCGGGCGGCGCGGTCGAAGTAGAAGTACGAGAGGCTGGCCGCGTAGCGCTCACCGCCCGACAGGAAGGACAGGCGATGCAGCCACTTCACTTGGTGGCCCGCGCTCTTGTACCAGCCGGCTTCCGGAACGACCGAGAGCAGGGGCGACAAGATCCTGCGGCGCACGGCCGTGGGTACGCGCGCGTAACGCTCGGCGTAGAGGTTGCCGTAGTAGCGGTCGTAGCCGCCAAAGAGCTCATCGCCGCCGTCTCCGCCCAGCACGACCTTAACGGACCGGCGGGCCGCCTCCGCCAGCCGATACGTGCAGAGCGAGAGCGGATCGGACGGCTCATCGAGATGCCAGACGAGGTCGGCGAGGCTCCCGAGGAGAGAGAGCTCGAGCGTCTCCTCGTGGTGGTCCGTGCCGAACTGACGCGCGACGAGCCGCGCATAGGGACCTTCGGCGTACCGCTGATAGGGCAGGTTCACCGTGAACGTCGGCAGATCGCGAATGCCGAGGCGCTTGGCGAGCAGCGCGACGATCAATCCGGAGTCCATCCCACCGCTCAGGAACGCACCGACGGGGACGTCGCTCACCATGTGCAGACGCAAGGCCTCGGTCAGCCGCTCCTCGAGCTCATCGACCAGCTCCTCTTCCCGGCTGTCGAGCTTCGGCTCGTAGTGGAGAGTCCAGTAGGGAGCGATCGCGACCTCGCCGCTCGCGGCCTCGTAGACGAGTTTGTGCGCGGGAGGAAGCTTCGCGATCCCTTTGAACATCGAGAGCGGCGGGGCGATGAGCCGCAGGCCGAGATATTGATCGAACGCCCTGAGGTCGATCTCGCGCCGGCGGGGGTCGAGCGCGAGGAGCGCCTTGATCTCGGAGGCGAAGGCGAGCGAGTGTCCGTCGGCGCAGTAGTAGAAGGGCTTCTGGCCGAGGTGGTCGCGGGCTGCGAGCAGCCGCTGCCGCGGCCGGTCCCACAGCGCAAAGGCGAACATGCCGCGCAGATGATCGAGCAGCGCATCGCCGTAGTGCTCGTAGAGGGCGAGGATCACCTCGCAGTCGCTTGCCGTGCGAAAGCGGTAGCCGCGCCCCTCCATCGCAGCGCGGATCTCGCGGTAGTTGTAGATCTCACCGTTGCAGACGAGCCAGAGCGTGCCGCTCGCATTGACGAGCGGCTGCCGTCCGCCTTCGAGGTCGATGATCGAGAGTCGGCGATGTCCGAGCACGGCGCCCGCATCCTGCTCGATGCCCTCTCCATCGGGGCCCCGATGGGCGAGCGCGGCGAGCATGCGCCGCAGTCCGGCCGCGCGCGCGTCCGGACCGTCTAGGGCGCCCACGGGACGACCTGGGAGGGCCCGGGGATGACCTACGAGGCCCGCAGGACGGCCTAGGTGGCCCGCGGGAGGGCCTACGATGCCCGCAATGCCACACATCGCTTGGCGCGCGCGCGGAGCGCGCTCTCGAACAAGGCTTCGTAGCGAAGCGCACAGCGATCGACGAAGAACTGCTCGACCCGCGCGAGGTTGCCGTCGCGGATCGTCTGCCTCAGCGAGGGGTTTCGATACAGCTCCCGCACGGCGGCGGTAAATGCTTCGATGTCATTGAGGGCGACCACGTGCCCGGTCGCGGGTGTCGAGAGGAAGTCAATCTGCCCCCCTCGGTCGTAGCAGACGATCGGCAGTCCGTACGCCATCGCCTCGAGAAACACGAGGCCGAATCCCTCGTGCTGGCTCGTGGAGACGAAGGCGTCGGAGACGCTGAGCGCGCGCTGCTTCACCGCGTCCGTAGCCTGTCCGAGGAAGCGGACTCGGCTCGCAATTCCGAGCTCGGCCGCAACGCGCCGCATCTCCGGCAAGTCGGGCCCGTCTCCCACGACGAGCAGGTAGGCGTTCGCGCATGGAGTTGAGCTGGTGGCCTTGCCGAGCAGGCCGAGCACAGGCTCGCCCAAATGGCCGAGCACCCGTGCGAGCTGCGTGCCCGCCTTGCGAGGAACGAGGCGGCCGACCGTGATCAGAACAAAGGCGTTCTCGGGAAGCCCGAACTCGGACCGGCGCGCGTCGTGAACGGCTGGCGGCCGCTCGATGCCGAGCGGAACCAGCTCGACCGGACGCGTTACACCATACAGGTTGCGAACGTTCGCGGCCGTATCCCGGGACTGGGCGACGACGGTATCGGCGCGCCGCAGGAGGGCGGAGACGGCACGGCGGAGCAGTGGGTGACGGTGCGGGGAGCTCGACTTGGACGGGTCGTAGAGATCCCCGCCGTGGACGGAGAGCACATTCGCAATCCCGAGGCGCTGCGAGAGGAAGCTGCCAACGGGTCCCGAGGGGACGACGAAGTGGGTATTGAGGAGATCGAATGGCCTTTGGCGCGCAAGTTGCAGGCCCCGCCATGCGCCCATCGGCAGGTAGGCGGCCATTGAGGGCATGTTGGCGACCGCGAGCTGGGTACGGAAGAAGACGGGCACGCGCACGATGCGCGCACCGCCATCGCTCGACTCGCTCTCGAGCCCTCCGGCCTTCGAGGTGAGCACCGTCACGTCGTGGCGGCGGGCGAGCTCCCGCGCGATCGCGGCCATCACGACGCCTCCTCCTCCTCCGAGGGGCGGGTACTCGTAGTTACAGAAGAGAATGCGCATGGCAACCCAACAGCGAACGATCGATACCCAGACAGCAGCCGTCGTGCCGCGCTCGGTGCGGGACCCGGGCTCCGTGCGGGACCCCCCGGGTTCGGGTCGTGACCCGGGCTCCGTGCGGGACCCCCTGGCCTCGGCGCGGGAGCCGGCCTCGATGCGTGAGCTCGCCGCCCGGCTCGAGCCCTTCGATTCGTATTGGCAGGCGCCGCAGAACGTCGAGAAGGGCTTCAGCGCGTTCAGCGCGTACTATCGCGCAAACTACCTTCCGTACCTGCCTGCCGACTTGGACGCTGAGATCCTCGTCGTGAGCTGCGGACCGGGCTACCTCGTGAATCTCCTGCGCGAGCGCGGCTACCGGCACGTCCTCGGGATCGACTCCGATCCGGGGAAGGTCGCGAGCGCCGAGCGCCGAGGGCTGCCTTGCCTGACGGCGCGGGCCTTTGGGTTCCTCGAGGATAAATCGAGCGCCTACGATGCGATCCTGCCCGAGCAGGAGCTCAATCATCTGACGCTCGAGGAGACCGTCGAATTCCTGCGGCGATGCCGGCAGGCGCTGCGGCCGGGCGGCCGCGTGATCGTGTACGCCATGAACGGGGCAAACCCGTTCGTCGGCTCGGAGAATCTTTCGCACAACATCGATCACTTCTACAACGTGACGGAGTACAGCCTCGGGCAGCTCCTCGAGCTCGGCGGCTTCACGCGCAAGCGCATCTTTCCGCTGAAGCTCTATGTCTTCTGGCGGAATCCGCTCAACTACGTCGGGCTCGCCGTCACGTCGCTGCTCGAGCTGGTCCTGCGCGTCATCTATCTCCTCTACGGCAAGAAGGTGCATGTGCTCAGCAAGAAGATTGCCGCGGTCGCCTTCAAGCCCGAGGAGCGCTCCTTCGAGCCCGAGGAGTGCTCCTGCTCCTTCAGGCCGGAGGAGCGCGCGAGCCGCGCGACCCCTGCTGGGAAGCCCCTCCGCTGAGGGCCGAGGTCCCGGCGCCGTCGACCGCGGTTCCCGCGCCATTCGCCGCCGAGGGCGCCTGCAGTAGCCCCTGCGCCCGATACCATTGCGCCGTCCGGTAAGCGCCCTCCGTAAACCTCACGTGAGCTTGAGAGTCGAGCAGCACTCGCGTTTTGGACGTAGAAAACCGGAACGACTTGCGGAAGAAATCGAGACGGCGGCGGCTGAGCGGGGGCTTGAGCCCAAGGGGCTTGAGGGTCGCCTCGCACACCACCGCGCAAGCGGAAAACGGCCAGAGCGGAACGTGGCGCGGGAGCCGCGGGCGGCCGACGGCCGCCGAGATGATGGCGGTCATCGCATTGGTCGTCAGGCGCTCCTCGCCGGCGAGCACGAACGTCTCGCCCACCGCTTGCGGCAGGGTGGCTGCCTTAAGCAGCCCCTCGAGCAGATCGTCCACGTAGATCAGCTGATGCTCATTCGTGCCCGGGCCCAGCGTCGCGTACCGGCCGCTGCGAATCGCCCGAAAAAGCTTGAGCAGCCGCAGGTCCCCCGGGCCATAGGTCTCGGAGATCCGGACAATGCAGACCTCGAGCAGCCCGCTGAAGGCGCGCACGACGGATTCCGCATCGGCCTTGGTACGCCCGTAGGGATTGTCGGGTGCGAGTGGGCTCGACTCGTCGAGCTCCGCGTCGCGCGCCGCGCCGTACACACCGATCGTGCTGCCATGGACGAAGCGGCGCACACCGGCGTTCGAGGCCGCTTCGAGCAGCCGGCGCGTCCCTTCGACGTTCACGCGGTGAAAATAGCTCTCGGGCGCGTGCGCCTCGTGCTGCGCGGCGGCGAGATGGATCACGACCTGCTGCCCGCGCAGGGACGCGAGCAGCGCCGCGCGATCCTCGAGGGAGACTGCCTCGACCGCGATTCCGGCGCGCTCGAGCCATGCGACTCGCTGCCGCTCGGCATCGTTGCGGACGGCGCTCGCCGCCGTCACGGCGTAGCCCCGCTGCCGGGCGTACTGAGCGAGCTGGCAGCCGATGAATCCGGAGGCGCCGGTGATGTACAGCCGCGGGAGCGTCGGGTCCGGCCTATCCAGCCTATCCAGCCTATCCAGCCTATCCGGCATGCTCAGGCGCTCTCGGCCGCTCGAGCCGTGGCAGGGGGCATCGCCGTGAGATACCGCGCGAGCTCGCGATCGGTCGCAGCGCGCTCCTCCGCCGCTCGTCGCGCCGACCACCCGCACTCGCGAGCCATCAGGCGACCCGCTTCCTCGAGCGCCGCCTCGCCGGGATGTCCGTCCGTCCCGAGCTCGGTCCGCCGCAGAACCGCGTCCACGAGACTCTGTGCCATCTCCTCGCGCGCGGCGTAAGCGATCTCTGCGGCGAGAACGTGTGTCCCCGCCACACAGCGCCGCAGCGCCGGATCGGCTTCGCCGAGCGCCAGCACGCGCGCCGCGCGCGTGCCATAGTTGCGCGCGAGGGCCTGGCGCGTCTGATCAGAGAGCGGCCTCGGCAATTGCTGTCCGAGCTCGCGCTCGAAGTGCGGAAAGTCGTCGATGTCTCCGCCGGGGAGCGGCATGCTGGGAGATCCGCACCGGGCAAACCGGCGTCCGAGCTGGCGGCAGACGAGTCTGACAGCCGCCACGGCGTCGACTCGCGCGACCGTGTAGCGCACGCTGATGGCGGTCACGAGTCCCGAGATGCCGTGCTCGCGATGATCCGTGATGCGGGAGTGCTTGCCGAAGCTCAAGGCCCCCGGATGCTGGCGCGAGGCCTCGCCGAACGGTACGAGCCCGAAGCAAGCGCGTCGTACGTCGGACATCCCGAGGCCGAGCGCCGGGAGCGCCTCGTTGATTTCCTCGATGAACCCGCCGAGCTCCTCGTGCGTGAGTCCAACGCCGTTTGGGTCGCGCGGCACGACCGTGTGCCAGACGCCGACGAGTGTCCGGCCGCGCCAGGGGACGAGAAACAGGTGCCGCGCGGCACGGGCCAGCAGCGCATCGCTGTCGCGCGTGTGCCCCTGCACCGCGAGCGCCATAGACCCTGTAAGGCCGCGGGCGGTTATAAGGCCGCGGGCGGTTACGAAGCAGGCATCTCGCGAGTACGTCCCTTCCTTCGGTCGGGGTCCGGGCCGGGGGCCGGGCTCGAAGGTGCCGAGCAGGGTTTCCGCCCACGGGCCCGCCGCATTGAGGGTGACACGCGCCCGGATCTCCAACGCGTCGCCCGATATCCGATCCCGCGCGATGACGCCCGTGACCCTCGAGCCTTTGCGCAGCAGACGCTCCGCCTCGACATGGTTCGCGACGACCGCACCCTGCTCCTCGGCGGCTGCAATAAATGCCAGGACGAGCCGGGGCGGGTTGTACATCTGACCGTCCTCGAACACCGCCGCGCCCGTCAGATCTCGTCGCTCGAGCAACGGGAACAGGCCCAGCGTCTCCTCGCGGCCGAGGAACCTCGTTCTGGCGATGCGGCGCGAGGGGTCCGCCAGATGGAAATTACGATCGGCGGTAAGCGCGTCGTAGGCCCACAGGCCGGCCTGCAGCAGCGAACGGCCGCTCCGGCCGTGTCCGTAGGTCGGGATGGCGAAGGACAGTGGGGCGACCAAGTGCGGCGCGATGGCGAGGAAGATCGAGCGCTCGCGGCACGAGGCGCGCAGGCGCGGCACATCCGCATGTTGCAGGTAGCGAATCCCGCCGTGCACAACCTTGAAGCACTGCGCGGAGGAGCCCGAGCCGAAGTCCTCCCGCTCGATCAAGGCAACGCTGAGGCCTCTCAACGTCGCCTCGCGGGCCGCGGCTGCGCCGGCGGCTCCCCCTCCGATCACGAGGACATCGAATTCACGGCCGACCAGAGCGCTGGGACGTCGATGCATCGGGACCGAAAGCGCGTAGACGTTTCAGCCCCGCTGCAATTACTGTGCCGCGGCTCAGCTCGCCCCGGCGGCCTGGGCGGCGTCCCGCACCCAGCGCGCGTTCCGCGGCTCAGCGCTGCTTGAACCCCTCAGGCGTCAGCTGGTGCCGGGCCAGGAGCTTGTAGAAGTCGGTACGGTTACGCTTGGCGAGCCGTGCGGCCTGGCTCACATTACCGCCGGTGATCTGCAGGATCTGCGAGAGGTAGCTGCGCGTGAATTCATCGCGCGCCTCGTCGAAGGAGGGCAATCGTCCGGGCACGCCCCCGAGCGACTGCTGCACCAGCTCGACGGGGATGATGGGCGTCTGAGACAGCGCCACGTTCTGGCGCACGACATTCTGCAGCTGGCGGATGTTGCCGGGCCAGTCCGCGGTCGCGAGCAGCTCGACGGCCTCGGGCGCGTAGATCTTGCGCACGCCGCTCTCCTGGGCGATCTGGGCGAGGAAGTGCGCAACGAGAAGCGGGATGTCCTCGCGCCGGCGATGCAGCGGCGGCATCTCGATGTGCACGACGTTCAGGCGGTAGTAGAGGTCCTCGCGGAACTGGCCGCCGCTCATGAGCTGCTGCAGGTCGCGGTGTGTGGCCGAGATGACTCGCACGTTCACCGCGATGGCATCCGTGCTGCCGACCGGACGGATCACGTTCTCCTGCAGCACGCGCAGCAGCTTCACCTGCAACCGCATCGGCATGTCGCCGATCTCGTCGAGCATGAGGGTGCCGCTGTCGGCGGCCTGGAACAGGCCGCGGTGCGCGCGCATGGCGCCGGTGAAGGAGCCCTTCTCGTGGCCGAAGAGCTCCGACTCGAGCAGGTTCTCGGCCATGGCGCTGCAGTTGATCGCGACGAAAGGCTTGTTCCGGCGCGGGCTCGCGCGGTGGATGGCGCGGGCGAGGATCTCCTTGCCCGTTCCGCTCTCGCCCGTGATCAGCACGCGCGCGTCCGTCCCGGCGACCATGTGTGCCTGCGCGAGCTTCTCCTCCATGAGGGAGCTGCGCGTCACGATCTCCTGGCGCCAGTCCTCGTCCGAGACGCCGAATCCCGAGATGCGCAGCGCCTTTTGCACCTGGTCGAGCAGCTCCTGCTTGTCGACCGGCTTGGTGAGGAAGCCGAAGGCGCCCATCTGCGTCGCCTGCACCGCATCGGGGATGGTCCCGTGAGCGGTGAGGATGATCACCTTCAGGCCCGGCCAGCGGTGCTGAAGCTCCTTCAGCAGTCCGATGCCGTCCATCTGATCCATGCGCAGATCGGTGATGACGAGGTCCGGCCGGAAGCGGCTCGCCGCGGCGAGCGCTTGCAAGCCGCTCTCGACGGCCTCCACGTCGTAGTTCTCCGCGCGCAGCCGGATGGTGAGCAGCCGGAGCAATCCGGGATCGTCGTCCACGACGAGAATACGTGCTTTGCGTTTGCCGGTCTGGTTCACTGTGTCTTCCCTTGTGGGGTCGGCGCTTCGGTGGTCGGTCCTTGCGGCGCCGGCGCTTGCGGCGCCTGGCCTTGTGCTGGGGGCGCTTGCCCTCGAGTGGCTGGCGCTTGCGTGCTCGGAGCCTGTGTGCTCGGGGTCTGTGCGCTCGGCGCCTGCGCGCTCGGCTTGCGCCGGTTGAGCGAGCGCTCGATGTTCGCGATCGCGCTCAGCTGCGCGCGGGTCTTCTCGAGCTCCCGGCGCAGCCGCGCATTCTCCTCCGTCTCAACCTGCAGCCGCTTGCTGGCGGCCACCGCCTGCTCATGATCCATGCGCTGCGAATCGAGCTGCAGGCGCTCGTTCTCGGCCACCAGATCGAGCTGTTGGTCGACGTCCCGCAGGACAAGCACGGCGAGCGCGCGCTCCGAGGGCATCAGGGGAACGGGAGAGGTTAGCAGGCTCTGCAGCAGCTGCTGAGCCTGCGCCGGGTCGGATCCAGGATGGCCCGGAGCGGCGAGCACCAGGGCATACTCGAGCTCGTCATCCGGGGTGGTCGGGGATTTCTCGTAGTCTTGCCTCGCCGTCGCCAGGATCTGCGCCTGCTCGGCCGGAGCGCCCTCGACCAGCCGTTGCACGAGCTCGAGGCGGCTGGCCAGCATCACCGCTGCGGTCACGGCCGGGTCAACCGGCGGCGGAGTCTCGGCCTTGCGGGGAGCATTCATCCCGAAGGGCATCACGCAGCCGGCGAGCACGGCGGTGGCGGCGAGCGCCATGGCCGCGGTAGTCCCCCGCTCAAGCCGCATGCGCACGATCTCGCGAACGGGTGGTCGCCGCCATATCGCCGGACCGGATGAGCGGCATCGTGATTCTGAAGTGCGCGCCGGGATACTCACCGTCGACGATCCGCACCGTGCCGCCGTGCGCCGTCACGAACTCCAGGACGACCGAAAGGCCGATCCCGGTGCCCTTGACGCTGATGCCCTTCGCCGCCTTGCCGGTATAGAAGGCTTCGAAGACGTGCGACCGCTCGTCCGCGGGAATGCCCGGACCGCTGTCCGCAACGTCGAGTACCAGCTGGCCATTCGCCGTGTGCGCCCCCATGTGGATCGATCCGCCTTTCGGGGAATATTTGATGGCATTGGACAGCAAGTTGTCCAGGATCAAGCGCAGCTTGCCTCGATCTGCGACCAGCGTCACATCCTCGATCTTCACCTCGAGCCGCACGCGCTGGCTGAGCAGGGTGAGCTGCTGACTCTCGAGCACCTGCTTGATGAGCGGCCGCAGCCGAAACTCGCTGGTCTCGAGGCCGACGCTGTTGGTCTGCCAGGCGCTGAAGGAGAGGAGATTCTCGATCATGCGCTGCAGCTTCAGGCTGTTCTCGCGCAGAATCCC
>JASHTA010000217.1 GCA_030040795.1 Gammaproteobacteria bacterium
TTATCGCGACATGCCGCAGGTGCGGGCGATCGTCAGCGCGAGCGCCAAGGACGATTACCGGTTCTGGTCGCTCGTGATGGGAATCGTCGAGAGTCCGGAATTCCAGATGCGGACCGCCGTGGCGAGCCCCAGCAGCCCGACGCCGGTCAAGACGGCCCAGTTGATCCGTTGATTTCAGAAGGACGAGGTGGCAGCCATGTTCATCACGAAGAAGCACCTTTCCCGGCGTACCGTTCTGAAGGGTGCCGGCGCGGCCGTGGGTCTTCCCCTGCTCGATGCCATGATTCCGGCGGGCACGGCGCTCGCGGCCACCGCGGCCAAGCCGACGCCATACATGGCCTGTATCTACATTCCGCACGGCGCCGTGCAGGACAACTGGCAGCCCAAGGCGACCGGCACGAGCTTTGAGATCTCGCCGATCTTGAAGCCGCTCGCACCGTTCCGCTCGCACCTGACCGTCGTCAGCGGCTTGAGGAACAAGGCCGCAGAGAGCCCGGCGCCGCACGCCATCACCCCGGGGACGTGGCTCACGGCGGTTCATCCCCCGCATCAGCAGGCCCCGGACGTGGGTCCTTCGGTGGATCAGGTCGCGGCGAGGCTGCTCTCCAAGACGACGCCGCTCATCTCCCTGGAGGTTGCGGGCGAGGGCGGCGGCGGCGCATGCGATCCGGACTTCGGATGCGGCTACTCGGGGACCATCGCGTTCCGGACCGCGTCGCAGCCGTTGCCGATGGAACAGGATCCTCGCACGGTGTTCACCAATCTCTTCGGGGAAGGCGACACGATGCAGGAGCGCGCGGCGATCCTCAAAGAGGACGGCAGCATTCTCGATTTCGTGAAGAATAGCGCCGACGATCTGCAGCGCAGCCTCGGTCCCTCCGACCGCCGCATGGTGAGCGATTACCTCGAGTCCGTCCGCGAGGTCGAGCGGCGCGTGCAGGGCATGCAGGCGAAGTTCGCGTCGGGCACGGGCATGAAGCTGCCGAATGCGCCGCAGGGCATTCCGGACGACTACGGCAAGATGCTCGACCTCATGTTCAACATGATGGCGCTCTCGTGGCAGGCGAACATGACGCGCGTGGCGACCTTCATGATGGCGCGGGAAGTGACCATGCGCACGTTCCCGAACCTCAGCATCACCGATGCGTGGCACCCGCTCTCGCATCACGGGAACGACCCGGACAAGCTCGCGAAGCTCACGAAGATCCAGTACTACATGACCGACGCCTTTGCGCGCTACGTCAAGCGGCTGGCCGAGACGAAGGACGGCGACGGCACGCTGCTCGACCACGCCCTGATCCTCTACGGAAGCGACATGGCGAACAGCGACATGCACAACCACGACCCGCTGCCCCAGGTGTTGCTCGGACGTGCGTGCGGCACGGTCAAGGGTGGCCAGCACGTGCACTACCCGCAGGACACGCCGCACGCCAACCTGCTCCTCACGATGCTCCACCGCGTGGGCGTTCCCGCGAAGTCGCACGGCGACAGCACGGGCGAGCTCTCCGAGATCTGAAGGGGACCGCCATGCGCCGTTGCCTCGCCGTGCTGCTGGTGGCCGTGCTGAGCACGGCAAGCCTTGCCGTCGCCCGTGCGGACGATGTGTCCGCCTCGCTCCTTCAGGCAGCCAAGGCGAACGATCACGGCGCGGCAATGGCGCTCGTCGCCAAGGGCGCCGACGTGCGCGCTCGCTCGCCGGACGGCACCACCGCACTGATGTGGGCCGCCTACAACGGCGATGCTGCGCTCGCTCAGGCGCTCATCCGCAAGGGCGCGGACGTGTCCGCCGTCAACGATTACGGCGCCTCCGCGATGCAGGCGGCGGCGGTTGCCCCGAGCACGGCGATCCTCAAGATGCTGCTCGCCGCGGGCGCGAACGTGGACTCGCCGAATCCCGAGGGACAAACGGCGCTGATGGTGGTCGCGCGCACGGGGAATCTCGAAGCCGCGAAGCTGCTCATCCGGCACCGGGCGGACGTGAACGCCATCGAGCGCTGGGGTGGGCAGACCGCTCTCATGTGGGCGGCCGCTCAGCAGCAGCCCGAGATGGTGAAGTTGCTGCTGCATGGCGGGGCGAAGCCCAACCTGCATTCGGCGGTACGCGATTGGCAGCGGCGCGTCACGGCCGAGGGGCGGCCGAAGATCATGAACGTGGGCGGCCTCACGGCGCTGCACTTCGCGGCCCGTGAAGGCTGCATCGAGTGCGCCAAGTACCTGGTCGAGGGAGGCGCCGACATCAACTCGCTCGACCCGGACGACACCACTCCGCTGGTCGTCGCGCTCATGAACTTCCACTTCGATATGGCGAAGTACCTGATCGACGCGGGAGCGGACGTGAACCGCTGGGACGTGTTCGGGGACTCCCCGCTCTACGTCGCGATCGACATGAATACGCTGCCGACGGGCGGGCGGGCGGATCTGCCTTCCACCGATAACACGACGGGCTATCAGATCGCGCAGCTGTTGCTCGAGAAGGGCGCCGATCCGAATCTGCAACTGAAGGTGCGCCCGCCATACCGCAACGGAGTCTTCGACCGCGGCGGCGACCAGGTTCTCTCCACCGGCGCGACGCCGCTGCTGCTCGCCGCGAAGGTGGGGGATGTGGACTCCGTGAAGCTCCTCCTCAAGTACCACGCTCTCGTCAATCTTCCGAACGCCGAGGGCGTGACGCCGCTCATGGCGGCGGCCGGCATGGGACAGAGTTTCAATCCGACGCGAGGCCGCTACAAGACCGACGAGCAGGCCGCGCAGTGCGTGCAGTTGCTGCGCGCCGCCGGAGGCGGCATCACCGGTCACGCCGACGACGGCCTCACCGCTCTGCACGCCGCCGCGAAGCTCGGGTGGGACGACACCGTGAAGCTGCTCGTCGCCGACGGGGCGGATCTGCAAGCGACCGACCGGATCGGATTGCGCCCGATCGACTACGCGCGGGGGAATTATCTGCGCGGGTTCCTCGAGCCGCAGCCGACTGTCAAGACCTCGACGATCAAGCTGCTCACGCAGTACATCGTCGCGAAGACCGGCCACCCGCCCCTCATCTTCGCCCGAGACCTCTCGCACGTGCAGTTCGGCGTGGGAGGGGCGCAGCGGCGGCAAGTCGCCAAGTAGCTCCGAGCATGTCCCGGGGTAGGTGCCGCGCGCGGGGCAGGTGCGCCTGCCGCATGCGCTTCACCGCCCTTATCGGCGTCAGGCGGCTTCTCCGTACCGCGGCATATCCTTGACCGTCGAAGCATCCGGCGGATAGTCGGGGATGAATAGCGCGCCTGGAATACCACCGTCGAGCGTCACCAATCGCGCACGTCGCGAGCCGCGGAATCTCCGCCGCTGCTCGCGCTTCACGGAGCCAATATTCTGTGCGCCGATGATGTACGTGATACTCGTATGCCAGCGCGAGCAGCACATTTATGTCGAGGAGATATGTCATGGAAAATCCTCGAGCAGTGCGCGCACTTCCTCGCTGGTAATTTTCCGCTGCCCAGGTCGTCCTCTCACCACGGACAGACCGGTGATCTCGTCACGAACCACGCGAGGGCCGTCATACTCGCCCGTAGCGTCGGGCGTCTCGGCTAGGCGGCTCGCCTCATCCGGCTGAGCGTTGGGCTTGTCGTCACTCATGGTCAT
>JASHTA010000218.1 GCA_030040795.1 Gammaproteobacteria bacterium
GGTAAGCTTCTCGCCCGCAGCCGCGTCGACCTCGCAAAGTCGGGCGTTGCAATCGCGGTGCGCGCGCGCGCTGCGCGGCCCGACATCTCGACCGAGGACGCGGTGAGGCGCGCGGTGGTTGCCGCAAGATCGCTCAGCTACTCGACGGGCCCGAGCGGCGTGTATCTCGAGAAGCTCTTCGAGCGATGGGGCATCCTCGAGCAGATCCGCAGCCGTATCGTCGTGCCGCCTCCGGGAGTACCGGTCGGCTCGCTCGTCGCGAGCGGAGCGGCCGAGCTTGGATTCCAGCAGCTGAGCGAGCTCATCAGCCTGCCGGGCGTCGAGGTCGTCGGACCTCTGCCGCCGGCGATCCAGACGGTCACGACGTTCTCGGGCGGCATCTCCGTACGCTGCGAGGCGCCTGAGACGGCGCGCGCGCTGCTCGATTACATGGCGTCGCCCCTCGCGACGGACACGAAGCAAAAGCACGGCATGGACGCCGCCTGACCAGCGCCGTACGACGATTCACTCCCGCACTGACCGCGTCGCGCGACGATTCGCCCCGCGCGCTGACCGTCCTGCGCGAGCCGAGCGGACGCGTCAACCGGTTTGCCAGGCGGCTCTCGCGGGTGCGGGGCGGATGCGGGGCAGCCGGCGAGTGGCGGGATCTTTGACCAGGTGCAGCACGCGCGTGAACAGCTCGTCGTGCGTCCGCGTGCTGCCGATATGGATGATACCGGCCGCCTTCAGGTCGTGAGCGAGCACGTCGATCACACGCTCGAGCGTCTCGCCGTCGAGCGAGCCGAGCACATCGTCGAAGATCACCCACGGCGGCGAGTGAAGCACGAGGCGGGCAAAGGCAAGAGCCTGCTGCTCATCGGCGCTCAGCGCTTGATCCGATCCGCGGCGCTGATCGAGCGCCGGGGCGAGCCGGTGCAGGCCGAGCCGGGAGAGTGCGTGGGCGAAGGCGGCTTGCTCGAAGCTGTCGGCCGCCAGCGGATAAGCGAGCATCTCCCGCAGCGTGCCGGGCGGCATGTAGGGTGAGCGAGGCATGTAGGAGATCGTCTCGCCCTTCGGACGAACGATGCGCCCCGCGCCCCATGGCCACAAGCCGGCGAGCACGCGAAAGAGCAATGTCTTGCCCACGCCGTGCTCTCCCATGACGAGGACCCGCTCGCCGGCCGCAAGCTCGACGCGCTTCTCGCGGAGCATGGTACAGCCCGCTTGGGATGCGATCTCGAGGCCCTCGATCGAGAGGTGGCCCGGGGGGCCCTCGAGGAGCGCGATTCGGCTCTCGACCGGGTGCAGCGCGTCGGTGGTGATCACGGCGCGGCGGAATATCGCGACACGCAGCAAGGTCGCGCGCCAGTCGGCGATAGTGCTGAAGTTGTCGACGAACCAGCGCAGCGAGGACTGGACCTGATTGAAGGCGCCCGCCGCCATCATGAGGCCGCCGAAGGACAGATCGCCCGAGAAATAAAGCGGGGCCGCAGCGATGATGGGCGCAACGATCGTGAACCAGCCGTAGCCGGCCGTGATCCAGGTGAGCTGCGTGAGACCCGATACGAGGGCTCTCATGGCGGTGAGCACCTGCGCGAGATCGAGCTCCAGCCGGCGCGCCTCGCTCGCCTCGCCGCTCGCGAGCGCGATGGCGTCGATGTGCTCGTTGACGCGGACCAGCGAGAATCTGAGATCCGCCTCGCGCGCGTAGCGCTCCGCATTGCGTCCGACGAGGTTGTGTCCCGCCCAGTACGAGAGCAGCGAGGCCGACCCTGCGTACACGACGGCCGCCCAGACCATGTAGCCCGGCAACGGAATGACGCGCCCGGCGACGCGGGCATTGAACGCGCTCGAGAGGCCCCACAGCACGCCGACGAACGCGAAGAGCAGCATCGAGGCCTGAAGCAGTCCGATGCCGAGGTCCGCGGACAGCTCGGTGAGATGGCGGGCATCCTCGTGCATGCGCTGATCGGGATTGGCGCCGATCGGCCCGGCGTGCGCGAGGCGGAAGGCTCGGCGGGGCAGCATCCAGTCCTGGATCAGGTCATGAACGAGGCCCTCGCGAAGCTTGAGTTTCAACATTTCCCCGAGCCACTTCTGCGCCACGTTGAGGACGAGGAGCGCCCCCGCGATGACGACGAACACGCCGAGCTGTGCCAGGAATTGCCCGAGCTCGCGGCGCGACAAGGCGTCGTAAAATGGAGTGTTCCAGCGGTTGAGGCGGATCTGGCCGTACGCCGTAGCCGCAACAACGACGAAAATACCGGCGCCGAGAAGCAAGAGCGTGCTGCGCGTGGGTGAAGCCCAGAGCGCCCGCATCATCATTCCCAGCTGCGAAACGAGGCCGGAGCGGGCGCTTGGATCGGCTTTGGATCCGGCGGCGGCGGCTCCCGAGTGCTCTGTCATGTGTCCGACCCTCGCGAGAGTTGCGACCCGAGGCTAGCACACCGGCTGGAGGGCGAGCCCGCCGTGCGGACGCGCAGCGCCTCAGCCGACCTCGATCGCTTACCGCACAAAAATATATTTATTTATCAATAAATTACCGGCAATAAAGTCCCATCTGCTCGCTCGCGAGCCTCCTCGGTCGGGGCAGCACGGGACCGGCTCGAGCCGCGCGGTCGCCGCACGAAGTGCGTTGCGGCAAGCGCACCTTTCTTGGGCTAGGATGAGAGCATGAGCGATCACGATACCGCCGCGGAGGTGGGCAGAGTCCGTCGGTTCGAGCATCCCGGCCGGGGACGCGCGCGGGCGCGGCCCGTGCCCAAGGGGCGGCAGGTCGATCCCGTCGCCAAGGTCGCGATCGAGGGATTGCTCGGGAGCAGTCCGCGCCAGCGCGACCTCCTGATCGAGTACCTGCACCGCATCCAGGACACCTACGGGCAGATCTCCGCCGCGCATCTTGCAGCGCTTGCAGACGCGATGGGCCTCGCTTTTGCAGAAGTGTTCGAGACGGCGACGTTCTACGCTCATTTCGATGTGGTGAAGGAAGGCGGCCGCGACATTCCCTCGCTCACGGTGCGAGTCTGCGACAGCCTGACCTGTGCCCTGATGGGCAGCGAGGCGCTGCTCGCCACGCTGCAGCGCGAACTGGGAGACGGCGTTCGCGTCGTGCGCGCGCCGTGCGTCGGTCTTTGCGACCACGCGCCGGCCGTCGAGGTGGGACATCATTTCCTCAAACGGGCGACCGTTCCCGCCGTGACATCCGCCGTGAGCCGCCGGGACACACATCCACACATCCCGGCTTACATCGGCTACGACGCCTATCGTGCGGCGGGCGGCTATCGGACGCTCGAGCGGTTGCGCTCGGGCGCGCTCACGGCGGATGAGGTCTTGAAGATTCTGGACGACGGAGCGCTGCGGGGCCTCGGCGGCGCCGGCTTTCCGACCGGGCGCAAGTGGCGCTCGGTGCGCGGCGAGCCCGGTCCACGCCTGATGGCGGTCAACGGCGACGAAGGCGAGCCGGGAACGTTCAAGGACCAATACTTTCTCAACACCGATCCGCACCGCTTCCTCGAGGGCACGCTGATTGGAGCCCACGTGGTCGAGGCGCCGGAGATCTATCTCTACATCCGCGACGAGTATCCAATCTCGCGGCAGATTCTCGCCGATGAGATCGCGAAGCTTCCGCCCGGAGGGCCCAAGATCCACTTGCGCCGGGGAGCGGGCGCCTACATCTGCGGCGAGGAGTCCTCGCTCATGGAATCGATCGAGGGCAAGCGAGGACTGCCGCGCCACAAGCCGCCGTACCCGTTCCAGGTCGGGCTGTTCGGCCGCCCGACGCTCATCAACAAC
>JASHTA010000219.1 GCA_030040795.1 Gammaproteobacteria bacterium
CACGCTTCGCGTGGAGGAGCCGCGCGACAGCAGCCAGACGACGACGATCAGATTGATCGCGAGCAGAGCCCCGAGTCCAATGGCCCAGATCGCGAAGCGGTGGCGCGGAGGCGCGACCTTCACTTCGAACAGAGCGGGCCCGCTCTGCCGCTGCCGCTCGCTCTCGGACTTCTTCAAGGCATCGAGGATGAACGACATCGCTCAGCTGCCATGTAGGTTCGAGGCGAGCAGCACGGGCGTGTGCGGCTCGGCGGTCGCGCTGTTGAGAACCAGCAGGGTCCGCAGGCCCGCTATCCCGTCCACCTCGAGGCGGTGGGAGCGCTGGAAGTTCCGCACGAGCTGACCGAGCTCGGCATCGAAGAGATCGCTCGCGGGCTCGGAGCTCTTGACACCTTGCAGCCGCTCCAGCCGCTCGCGCAGCTGCCTCACGTCGTCGCCTCGCATGCCGAAGGAGAGCGCCTTGGGAGGAAGGGTCGCCGGCCGCCACAGCAGAACGAAGTCCCCGAACCAGTAACGCGACAGATCGGCGATTCGGACCGAGTGCGGCCCGCCGAGATCGATCCGCGCGAGCTCATCGCCCAGCCCGGACAGGACGACTTGATGGGACATTCCGGCATCGTCGCTCAGCATCAGGATGGCCGGACGATTGTAGACTCGCAGCTCTGCAAGCGAGCCGCGCCGGATAAAGCACTGCAAGCCCTGCTGCTCGGCCTGCGTGCAGGGATCGACGCTCCCTGCCACATAGTGCGCACCCCAGAGGGCAAAAAGCTGGCCGAAGGCGCTGTCGGGACCGGTTTGCGATCCGTGCTGAGCGAGCAGTGCGGCGAGGCCGATGGTGTTCGAGCCGGGCGCTCCCGGCTCTGCGGCCTGCGAAGTCGCCAACTGCGTGGCGGCAGCCGGGGAGCTGGCGACCTGTGAGCCGGCGACTTGTGAGCTGGCGACCGGTGCTCGTGCCGGATCCGCAGCACTCGATCGTGCGCCGGCGGCGACCGCGGCGCCGCCAGCCGCGGGAGCCCCGTGGACGGTCGCGGCATTGACGCGTGCGGACGCCGAGTCGCGGCCCCAGAGACTCCCTGGACCGAGCTGCCACAGAGCGACGGCACCGAGAGCCAGCACGGCCGCCGTCGCGGCCGCCGCCCCCCACGGAAGCCACTGCGGCAGCAGGCGCCGTCCGAAGACTTCCTGCGCGCTGCGACGAATCATCGAGGCCGTAACGCGGTGCTGATCCTGCGTGTACGCCCCGAGCAATGCGCGATCGCAGATGACGTTGATCACTCGAGGCACGCCCCCCGACAGCCGATGTGCCTCCGACAGTGCCCGACCCGTGAAGATGTCGCTCGTCGCGCCCGCCACTCGCAACCGGTGCAGGACGTAGGCGGCGGTCTCCTGGCGCACCAGGGGACAGAGGTGATAGCGCCCGGTGATGCGCTGCGCGAGCTGCCGCAGCTCGGTGCGGTCGAGCAGGTCGCGCAGCTCCGGCTGGCCGATGAGGATGATCTGCAAGAGCTTCTGGGTGTTGGTCTCGAGGTTCGTGAGCAGGCGCACCTGCTCGAGAACGTCGGGCGCGAGATTCTGCGCCTCGTCGACCACCAGCACGATGCGCTTGCCGGCGCCATGTGCCCGCAGCAGGTAGTGACTGAGGATATCGACCAGGTCCTTGAGGCTTTGCGTGGCGGAGTCCGGAACGCCGATCCCGAGCTCCTCGCAGATGGTGAGGAGGAACTCGGGCGCCGTCATGCGCGGATTGAGGATGAGCGCGATCTCCGCGTTCTGCGGCGTCTGGGCGAGCAGCGAGCGCACGACCGTTGTCTTGCCCGTGCCGACTTCTCCGGTGAGCTGGACGAACCCGCCCGCCTCGTTGATGCCGTATAGCAAATGAGCTAGAGCTTCAGCGTGGCGTTCGCTCAGATAGAGATAGCGCGGATCCGGTGTGATCGCGAACGGTTTTTCGTTGAGGCCGAAGAACGAGAGGTACATACGCCGATACTACTCAAAGCTGATTGGCCCGGCGCAGTGCGCGCCTCCCAAAGCGCTCGCAGATCGCGTCGACCGCGGTATCGAGGCCGGGGCCGGGCCGCACATCGTGGAACAACCCGAGCTGGGTGGCCGGATTCAAGTCGGTTAAGGCAACGCCGAGCAGCCGAAGTTTCGCGCCGGGGTGCTCGACGAGCCAGCGAGCGAGCAGCTCTGCCGCGACGCTCGAGATGGTACGCCGGTTCTGTGTGGGCGGGGCAATGGTGCGCCTGCGCGTGAACGTCGCGAAGTCGTGGCGGCGGATCTTCACGGCGACACATCCCGCGACGAGCGACTTCGCGCGGATGCGCACGCAAGCGCGGTCCGCGAGCCTCGTGAGCTCGGCCTCGAGCGTCCGGGCATCGCCGATGTCGCGATCGAAGGTGTCCTCGGCGCTCACGGACTTCTCGTCCCGATCGGTGACGACCGGGCGGCCATCGATTCCGCTCGCTCGCTCGCGAACGCGCTGAGAGTGACGCCCGAACAGGGGCCACAGGATCGCATCGGGCGCCCGGCGCAGCTCTCCGAGCGTCTTCAGGCCCAGCGCTTCGACGCGCTCCCCCGCCTTGCGGCCGAGGCCCGGCAGGCGGCGCACCGAGAGCGGATCGAGGAATTCCTGCAGGCGATCCGCGCTCACGACCGTGAGTCCGTCCGGCTTCTCGAAGTCGGAGGCGATCTTGGCGACGAGTTTGCTCGACGCGACCCCGACCGAGGCCGTGAGCCCGGTCGTCTCGCGGATGCGCCTCTTCACCGAGGACGCGATGCGCGCTGCCGGCTCCGGGCTCGCGGTCACGTCGAGAAAGGCCTCATCGAGCGAGAGTCCCTGCACGAGCGGCGTCACCTCGTGAAAGATCGCGAAGATCCGGCGCGAGACCTCCTGGTAGCGCGGCATGCGCGGCCGCACGCAGACTGCATGAGGACAGCGCTCGAGCGCCTCGCGCATCGGCATGGCCGAGCGGATCCCGAAGCGGCGCGCCTCGTAGCTCGCGGCCGCAACCACTCCGCGCGCGCTCGGGCCGCCGACGAGGACCGGCTTGCCGGCGAGGGCCGGCTCGTCGTGCTGCTCCACGGACGCGTAGAACGCATCCATATCGACATGGAGGATCGCGCGGTCGGATGTCATGCGATGTGGGCGCCGGACCAAGCCGCGGGCTGCGGCCGGGACTGTGCCTCGGCACCGAGCTCGCCCGGGGCGAAGTCGTCGACCTGGATGAGCTCCATGCACGACCGGTCGTACTCGCGCAGGCTCGCCGCCTCGGTCTCGGAGATGAGGCCGGCGGCAAGCGCCTGCTCGATGCGGCCCGGCAGATCGAGCGCGGTGACGCGGCCCGTGCGGACGCCTTCCACTCGAATGCGCTGCTCGATGGGCTCCACGGAGGGCGCGAGCCTCAGCACCTCGTGCAGCAGGCCGAGCGGATTGCCGGGCTCGCGCGTGGAGTAGATGAAGCGGCAGACGCGCTCGCGCGTCCCGGTCGCACTCGTCACGAGCTCCGCCACGCGGCGGCCGAGCCGGTCGGCGGGCGCGAAATAGGTGAGCCCCCGCGGAAAGATGAGGAGCCGCATCAGGCCCGCGAGCAACCGGTTCGGGAAGTTGCGGAGAAAGCCGTGCAGCTGCTCCTGCGCATCGTAGAGCACATGCCGGCACGCCCATTCGACGACGGGCAGATCCTCCGGCGGCTGATCCTCGTCGTTGTAGTGCTTGAGGACCATCGAAGCGAGATACATCGCGGAGAGCACGTCGCCGAGCCGCGCGGAGAGGCTCTCCTTCTTTTTGAGATAGCCTCCGAGCGTGAGCATCGCCACGTCCACCGCGAACGCGAACGACGCGCTGAAGCGCACGACGTGCTGATAGTAGCGGCGCGTCGCGCCTTTGTCGGGCACGCTCTCGAAGCGCGCGAGCGTGAGCGCCATGACGAGCGAGCGCACGGCATTCGATAGCGCGAAGCCGACGTGCCCGAAGAGCGCCGCGTCGAACTCGCCGAGCCCCTTGCGCCGGTCGGGATTGCGCGCGGCTTCCATCTCGCGCAGGACGTACGGGTGGCAGCGGATGGCGCCCTGGCCGAAGATGATGAGGCTGCGCGTCAGGACGTTCGCGCCTTCGACGGTGATCGCGATCGGAATGCTCTCGTAGCCGCGCGCGAGATAGTTGCGCGGCCCGATGCAGATCGCCTTGCCGCCGTGCACGTCCATGGCATCGTTCGCGACCCGCCGGCCCATCTCCGTGACGTGATATTTGAGCATCGCCGAGGGGACGGAAGGCTTCTCGCCGCCGTCGATGGCCCCCGCCGTGACGGAGCGCGCCGCGTCCATGATGTAGGTGAGCCCGACCATCCGCGCGAGGATCGCCTGCACGCCCTCGAACCGTCCGATGGACGCATTGAACTGGCGCCGGATGCGCGCATAGGCGCCGGTGGCCCAGACGGCGGCCTTGGCGCCGCCGGTCGCGTTGGAGGGCAGCGAGATGCAGCGGCCGACGGAGAGCTGCTCGACGAGCATGCGCCAGCCCTGCCCGGCCATCTTGGGGCCGCCGATGATGAAGTCGATCGGGACGAAGACGTCCTTGCCCTGGATGGGGCCGTTCTGAAACGGGATGTTGAGAGGGAAATGCCGCCGCCCGATCGTGATACCGGAGGTACCCCGCGGGATGAGCGCGCAGGTGATGCCGAGATCGGCGGGGTCGCGACGAGAGCGCTCGTCGCCCGATCCGCCTGTCGCGCGATCCGGCAGCAGGCCCTCGGGATCGAGCAGCCGGAAGGCGAGGCCGATCACCGTCGCGACCGGCGCGAGCGTGATGTAGCGCTTGGAGAAGTTGAGCCGGATACCGATGACCTCGCGCCCCTGCCACAAGCCCCGGGTGACGATGCCCGTGTCGGGGATGGACGCGGCGTCCGAGCCGGCTCGCGGTCCGGTGAGCGCGAAGCAGGGGATCTCCTCACCGCGCGCGAGCCGGGGGAGATAGTGATTCTTCTGCTCCTCCGTGCCGTAGTGGTTGAGCAGCTCCGCGGGACCGAGCGAGTTCGGCACCGCCACGGTCGAGGAGACCGTGGTGCTGCGGCTCGCGATCTTCGCGAGCACGCACGAGTGGGCGTAGGCGGAGAACTCGAGCCCGCCGTACTTCTTCGGGATGATCATCGCGAAGAAGCCCCGCGTCCGCAGATACTCCCAGACCTGCGGAGGCAGGTCGCCGCGCCGATGGGTGATGTCCCAGTCGTCGATCATGCGGCAGAGCTCCTCGCACGGCCCGTCGAGGAACGCCTGCTCCTCGGCCGAGAGCTGCGGGGGCTTCGCCGCGAGCAGCCGCTCCCAGCGCGGCGCTCCGGTGAAGAGCTCGCCGTCCCACCATACGGTGCCGGCCTCGAGAGCCTCGCGCTCGGTGGCCGACATCGAAGGCAGGAGCCTCCGGTAGGCTCTCATGAAGGGCCGACTGATGAGCGCTTTGCGCAGCGGCCGCACGTTGAGCGCCCAGAGCAGCGCGAGCAGGACCCAGAGGACACTCTTCCAGGCAACGGCCGGCGAGCCGAACGCCGTGTACGCGGCGAGCAGGACGGTGAAGGCCACCGAGTAGGCGAGGAGGCTCAGCCGGCGGTAGGCGAGGACGAGGACCGCCCCGACGAAGAGCAGCGCGAGCCCTCCGCCGACCGGCGCAACGGCGAGCGCGTAGGCCACCGCGGCGAGAATGACGAGCGTGACGATCGCGCTCATGGAGCCATTCTCGCACGCGGCGCGCGGGCTTGCGCCGGCGGCACGCCCGCCGCCGAGAGGGCCCGGTTATCTAGCCGAGCAGGCTCTTCACTCCGTCCCGCTCCTCCTGCAGCTCCGCGAGCGTCGCCTGCATGCGCTTGCGGCTGAACTCGTCGATGGCGAGTCCCTGGACGATCTCGTAGGCGCCGTTCCGACAGGTGACCGGGTAGGAGTAGATGACCCCCTCCGGTATGCCGTAGCTTCCATCCGACGGGACGGCCATGCTGACCCAATCCCCGGCGGGGGTGCCTCGAGCCCAGTCGCGCACGTGGTCGAGCGCGGCGGAGGCCGCGGAGGCGGCTGAGGAGGAGCCTCGGGCCTTGATGACCGCCGCGCCGCGCTGCTGCACCGTTGGAATGAAGCTTTCCTCGATCCATTTCTGATCGACCAGGCTCTTCGCCGGTTTGCCGTCGATCGTGCAGTGGCTCACGTCGGGGTACTGGGTCGAGGAGTGGTTCCCCCAGATCGTCATGCGCCGGATGGCCGAGACGTGTGTGCCCGTCTTGCTCGCCAGCTGCGCGAGCGAGCGGTTGTGATCGAGGCGCGTCATCGCCGTGAAGTTGCGCGGATCGAGGTCCTTCGCATTGGCGCGCGCGATGAGGGCATTAGTGTTCGCCGGATTGCCGACGACCAGCACCTTTGCGCTGCGAGAGGCGACCTCGCCCAGCGCCTTGCCCTGGGCCGAGAAGATCTGCGCATTGGCGAGCAGCAGATCCTTGCGCTCCATGCCCGGCCCGCGCGGGCGGGCGCCGACGAGCAGCGCGATGTCGCAGTCGCGAAACGCGACTCTGGCATCGTCCGTCGGCACCACGCGGCCCAGCGTCGGAAACGCGCAATCGTCGAGCTCCATGAAGACGCCCTGCAGAGCGGGAAGCGCGGCGGTGATCTCGAGCAGATGCAGATTGATCGGCTGGTCGGTGCCCAGCAGGGCGCCGGAGGCCGCGCGAAAGGCGAGCGCATAGCCGATCTGGCCGGCCGCGCCGGTGATGGCGACATTCACAGCTTTCTTCGTCATGAGCGACTCCATCGGAACGAGCCGCCCATTTTACGGGCTGCGGGGCGCTACACGCCGGTCATTTGCCCGCGGCGTGGAGCGTGAGATCGTCGAGACCGGCTGAGCCCGTGCCCGGGTAGCCCGGATAGGCCTTTCTGAATGCATTCCACTGGCGGGTGGCCTCCTCCTTCCGCCCCGCAGCGCGCAGCCGGCGAATAGCGCTCAGCCATTCGGCGGG
>JASHTA010000220.1 GCA_030040795.1 Gammaproteobacteria bacterium
GACCAAGATCGAGCGGCCGGGCGTGATGGATCTCATCCGTCCCGAGGATGCGATCGAGCGCCTGACGGCGCTCCTCGCGGCCCACCCATAGCGTGGCCCCGCCCATAGCGCGGCCGGCCCGTAGCGCGGCCGGGCTCGCGGTTGCGCCCGGGCCGTCCGGGGTGGAAGCTATACGGGCCGGCCCGAACGAACCGCGAGCGACACGGTCGAATGGGGCGGAACTCGTACCCATCGTCGATGCCCCGGGGGCCCAATCGTGGACTATCAGACCGCTGAAACCCAAGCCGTACAGCTTCAGAATCAAGCCAATCAAGTGGGGCAGGAGCTCAAGGATCTCGCTGACAAGCTGCAAGCGAAGGTCACCGATCCCGCGATCTCCCGCGAGCTGATGCTCGATCTGCGCGAGGCCGTGCTCGCCATTCAGCAGCAGAACCAGTCCTCGCTCATGCTGATCCAGCAGATGGCGGAGTACATTCATGTGCTCGAGAGCCACGTGAGCCAGATGCCCCAGCAGACGTTCCAGACCCGAGGCTGGTCCGCGCAGCCCTACTACGGGCGCAGCGGCGGCTTCATGGGCAACGTCATGTCCGGCCTCGGCATGGGCGCGGGCTTCGGCCTGGCGAGCGACCTGGTCTCGAGCATCTTCAACGCGCTGTGACGGTATTCCCCGGCCGAGCGCTGCGCGGCCCCCGGCGGCTCAGCGTCCTGTTGTCCGTGTCTCTCGCTTGCGTGGGTTGTGGGCACAGCGGGCACAGCGGGCCCTCGCCAGCTGCGGCGAAGCGTCCGCCTCCCACGGCCCAGCGCGAGCCGGCCGATGTGACCGCCGCGCGGCTGCTACACGCGGCCTCTGACCCTTCCCAGTGGATGACCTACGGGGGCACTTACGACGAGCAGCGCTACAGCGGCCTCTCCCAGATCAACCGTGACAACGTCCGGCAGCTCGGACTCGCCTGGTATGCGGACTACGACACCAACCTGCAGCAAGAGGGCTCGCCGCTTTACGTCGACGGAGTGATCTACGTCTCCACCGCGTGGAGCAAGGTCTACGCGTTCGATGCGCACACCGGCAAGACTCTCTGGGAGTACGACCCGAAGACCCCCGGGCAGTGGATCGTCAATGTGTGCTGCGGCATCGTCAATCGCGGCATCGCGGCCTGGGACGGCAAGATCTACGTCGGCACGCTCGACGGCCGGTTGGTCGCGATCGATGCCAAGACCGGCAAGGAGGTCTGGTCCACTCAAACGATCGACAAGACCCAGCACTACTCGATCACCGGCGCGCCGAGGGTGGCGAACGGCAGAGTGTTCATCGGCGAGTCCGGCGGCGAGTTCGGCGTGCGCGGTTATCTCAGCGCCTACGATGCCGGGACCGGCAAGCTCGACTGGCGCTTCTACACCGTGCCCGGCAATCCCAAGGATGGCTTCGAGAACGACGCCATGAGAAAGGCCGCCAAGACCTGGGGCGGCAAGTGGTGGAAGCTCGGAGGCGGCGGAACGGTGTGGGACGCGATCGTCTACGACCCGGTCACCGACCTCGTCTACTTCGGCACGGGCAACGGCACGCCGTGGAACGAGCGGTACCGCGATCCCACTGGCGGGGACAATCTCTATCTCGCATCCATCATCGCGCTCAAGCCCGAGACCGGCGAGTACGTGTGGCACTACCAGGAGACCCCGGCCGATACCTGGGACTACGATGCGGTCAGCCCGATGACGATCGCGAACGTGACGCTCGACGGACGGGAGCGCCACGTCCTGATGCAGCCCTCGAAGAACGGCATCTTCTACATGCTCGATGCCGCGACCGGAAAGCTCCTCCACGCCGAGCCGTTCACGGAGGTCAATTGGACCACCGGCATCGACAGGGAAACGGGCAGGCCGCGGGTCATCGCGGCGGCCCGCTACAGCAAGGGCCATCCCTTCGATGGGCTGCCCGGAGCGCAGGGCGCACACGGCTGGCCTCCGAATGCCTACAGTCCTCAGACCGGCCTCCTGTACATTCCGACCCAGCACGCGTACTACCCTTGGGTCTACGATCCGACGTACAAGCCCTCCGCGGTCGGCTACAACCTCGGTATCGACTTCGGCGCGCAGTTCACTTACTACCGTGCGCACCCGAGCGCGCCGCACGGCTTCGACGGGTATCTACAGGCCTTCGATCCCGTCACCGGCCGGCAGGTCTGGCACAGCGTCACGAACGAGGGTCCGACCGGAGGAGCGCTCGCCACGGCCGGCGGTCTCGTCTTCCAGGGCGGGGGCGGCTCGAAGGATTTCCGTGCCTTCGACGCGGAGACGGGCAAGACGCTCTGGAGCATGGACGCCGAGACCGGCGTGCTCACTGCGCCGATCAGCTACCGGCTCGACGGCAAGCAGTACATCGCGGTGAGCGTGGGAGGCAACCAGCGGGACGGGTTCTACGCGCCGAACTACTCGCGCATGCTCGTTTTTACGCTCGGTGGCCACGCACAGCTGCCACCGGTCCAGCCGTTCACGCCGCGCCCGCTCAACCCACCTCCGGCGACAGCGCCCGCGCAGGTCGTTCATGCCGGCGGCGAGCGGTACTCCCAATACTGCGCCGCCTGTCACGGTGAGAATGGACAGACCCGCGGCGCGACTTTCCCCGACCTCACGCGCACGCCGCTCCTTTACACGCAGGACGGGTTCGATCAGGTCGTGCTGAAGGGCGTGCTCTCGGACAAGGGCATGGCCTCGTTCGCCTCGGTGCTCAAGC
>JASHTA010000022.1 GCA_030040795.1 Gammaproteobacteria bacterium
AGCCCGCGCGCGAGCCGCAGCTGATCGATGGCGTATGGTTCAACGAGACGGGGAACGAGGCACTCCTGGTCGTCGAGACGGCCGCGGCCGCCTTTGATCCCCGGGCGCAGCGCCTCGCGATGCAGAGGCTACGCTCGCACTTCGTGGCCGTTCGAGCCGCCCCCTCAATCCAGCTCGACGTGACGGGGCCCGGTGCGTTCTCGGTGCTGATGCAAAGCCGCAGCGAGGCCGATTCTCGGCTCGCCGGCGTCCTCGACACGGCCGGAATGATCGGCCTGATGCTGCTCGCCTTTCGCAAGCTGCGATACGTCGTGCTCGGCGCGTTGCCGCTCGCGACGGCAGGGATTGCCGCGCTCGTCACGGTCACCGCGCTGTTCGGCACGGTTCACGGCATCACCATCGCGTTCGGCTTCACGCTGATCGGGGTGGCGATCGACTACCCGATTTTCCTCTTCAGCCATCAGCTGCCCGGCGTGCCCTCGGTAGAGACGGCGCGCTCGATCTGGTCGACGCTCGCGATTGCGGTCACGGGCCTTTGCATCGCCTATCTCGCCTTTTTGCTCTCGGGGGTGGTCGGGCTCGCTCAGCTCGCCTGCTTCAACGTCGCCGGGATCGCCGCAGCGGGACTCTCGACACGTTATCTGCTCCCCCATCTGCTCCCGGACGGTGCCCGCGACCATGGCGAGTCGCGCCTGCCGGCTCGGCTCGCCTCTCTCTCCGCAAGATTGCCGCGCCTCTCCTGGCTTGCGCCGGCATTGGTCCTTGCGGGCATCGCCGCGCTGGTTGTCGCTCCCGGCCCCCTCTGGGAGAACGATCTCGGCCGGTTGACACCCGTTCCGCCGCCGCTGCTGCGCCAGTACGCGGCCCTGCAGCAGGAGCTCGGCCAGCCGGATGTTCGCTATCTGATGACGGTCGACGGATCAACGGCCGAGCAGGTGCTGGCGCGCGAGGAGCGCCTGGAGGGTGGGCTCGAGAAGCTCGTCTCCAGCCATGCCGTCTCCGGGTTCGGCGATGCGGCGCGCTACTTGCCGAGCGCGAGCACACAGGAGCGCAGGCGCGCGGCGCTGCCGGATGCGACCGAGCTTCGCGCGGCGCTCGGCAAGGCGCTGGACGGAACTGCGTTTCGGCCGGGCCTGTTCGAGCCCTTCCTCGCCGATGTCGCGCGCGCTCGAGCACTCCCGCCGCTCACGGTACGGAACGTTGCGGGCACTCCCCTCGAGCTCACGATCGGAAGCCTGCTGCTCGAGCGGGCGGGGAGCTGGACCGGCCTCGTCACATTCACCGATGTTCAGAACCCCGCCGCGGTGAGCCGCTTTGCCGCCTCATCGGGCGGTGTCGCACGGCTGCTCGATCTGAAGCAGGCATCCGAGGGCTTGGTCGCGCACCAGCGCGCACGCATCCTCTGGAGCATTGCCGCAGCCGCCGTGCTGCTGGCCGTCGTCGTGTTTGCGGCGCTGCGCTCAGCGCGGCGCGCGTTGCGCGTACTCGCTCCGATGGCGCTTACGACGCTGCTCACGCTCGCAGCACTGCACGCCGCCGTCGTCTCGCTCAACCTCTTCCATCTCATCGCCCTGGTGTTGGCCGCGGGGCTCGGACTCGATTACGGACTGTTCTTCGAGCGCTCGGCTCGCGACCCCGTCGGACGGCGCCGCACACTGCACGCTCTGCTCGTCTGCGCGGCCGCCGCGTGCATCGTGTTCGCCGTACTGGCAAGCTCCGCGCTGCCGGTCCTGCGCTCGATCGGTGTCACGGTCGTCATCGGCGTGATCGGCAATTTCGGCCTCGCGCTCATCATGATTCGCTCGGAGAGGACTGGGGCATGCTCGGACACGACGCCATTGCCGCGCTGATTCCTCATCAGGGCGCGATGTGCCTGCTCGAGCGCGTACTCGAATGGGACGCCGAGCACGTCGTGCTCGCGACAGAGACGCATCGCTCGCCGCAAAATCCGCTCAGAGCGGATGCGCGCCTGCGGGCGCTGCATCTGTGCGAGTACGGAGCGCAGGCGATGGCAGTTCACGGCGGCCTCGTCGCTCGGGCCGCGGGCTCGCGCGCGCAGCCTGGGCTCCTCGTCTCGCTGCGCGATGTGGTCCTGTTCCGCGACTACCTCGAGGATCTGCCGGGCGAGCTGCACGTCACGGCGCGGCGGCTGCTCGAGGGAAGCGGGGCCTGGCAGTACTCGTTCGCCGTGCATCATGCCGGCTCGCTCATCGCGGAAGGCCGCGCGGCGATCATTGCACGTCGCGCCGGCGACGTGGGGTAAAGATGCGCGCTGACGCGGAGGCGGCCCGTCTCGCGGCTCGCCGCCCGGAGGCCCAAGTCTCGGCCGCCGGACGCCGCTCAGCCTGCTAGCGCGACCGGTCGCTCGACGTCCGGCGAAAGCGGCACGCGCGGCGGAGCGCCCGACTTTTCCGTGTGCACGCGGATGAGCGCGCGCAAGGCGCTGCCGTCAACCTGAGGATAGTCGGCCGCGACGCGCGAGAGGATCTCTACTGCAAGCCCGTGAAGGAGCGCGCAGTGATCGTGCAGCCGCGCTTTGAAGGCGTCGTCGCCGAGCTCGTCCTGCAATTCCCGGTTGAGCTCGACGAACCAGCCGAGAGCGTTCTGATCGACGATCGTCGGGCTGTTGCGCTTGCGGCTCACGCGCGACCACTCGCGCAGGAAGCGCTGCATCGCCTGATTGAGCTCGAAGGTCGAGGCGAGCTCGTCACGCACGGCTCCCAGCATCGGGATATCGGCGATTCGCCCGTGCACGAAGAGGTGGCACAGCACGCCCCAGTAGTAGGCATAGTCCCAGTAGACCTTGATGGGCAGCACCTCTGGATCGCCGAAGATCGGGTACTGATCGAGATAGAGCGAGAGCGTGCTGCGATAGAAGGAGAGATAGAGCCGCTCGAAGATCGTCGCGAAGGGCGCAACGGGCTCGCCCGAGCGATCTTTCGCGATGAGCTCGGTGATGTAGGTGTTCGCGATGGCGATGAAATCGCTGCCCGGCGAGTAGAACGGGTCGAGAAACACGCCCGCCTCGCCGGTCGAGGCCCAGCGCGCGCCGGAGAATACCTGCTTGCAGCCATAGGAGAAGCGGCGCAAGAAGGCGAAATCCTGCAGTGCCTCGCGCCGCGTCTCGAGCTCCTGCGCAAGCTGCGGCTGATGCCGGTGCAGCCACTGCATCGCGCGCTCGAAGGAGCTCATGCCGCCGAGCGGATGCAGCTTCGCATCGGCGACGATGCCGACGGAGTGCGATCCGGAGGCGAGCGGAATCAGCCAGACCCAGTAGCCCTCGCCGACCAGGTGGCTGGTCGAGAGCCACCGGTCGCGCGGAGTGCACCGTGCGAGCCACTCGCTGTCGCTGGACCAGTCGTCGATGTCGAGGCGCGCGCCGATTCGGAACCAGACGCCATTCGCGTCGTGATCGTTCGGCTCCTCCAGGCCCAGCCGGCGCTTGATGAGGCCGGCGCGACCGGACGCGTCGATGAGCCAGCGAGCGCTGATGCGATGCTCGGCACCGCCGTGCTCGTAGAGCACCTCGTGCTCCGGCTCCTCGAGCGTGAAGCCCCGCACGGTGGCGCCGTCGATGAAGCGTACGCCGCACTGCTGCGCATGCTCCGCGAGAAAATTCTCGAAAATGCCCCGGTCAATCTGATACGTCGGAATGGCAAGGTAACGGGTGATGCCGACCTCGAGCACTCGATCGATGTCCGCACGCCCGTCCGAGAGAAAGAAGCGGAAGCCGAACTTCGGAAGCTGCCGGGTGCGCAGGTGCTCCTTGAGGCCGAGCACGGTGTCGAAGTAGCGCGCGCCGATCTCGACGGAGGACTCTCCAACCTTGTGCGCGGCGATCGGTACCGGGTGCCGGGTCCGCTCGAGCACGGTCACGTCGAGCGCGGGGAATCGCCGCCGCAGCTGCAACGCAAGGGTCAGACCCGCGAGCCCGCCCCCCATGATGACCACATCAGCGCGTTCGGTCATGCCCCCTCCCCCAAAGTGCCCTGCACCGCGCGTCGCTCGGGCCATCAACGTCGTCGATTGTGGCAAGCCTGCGGATCGGCCGCCACTTGTCGGGCGCTGCCCGCCGCGTCAGGCCATGGGCTCGAGAGCCACCTGCAGCGTCAGTTTCCGGGCCAGCGTCAGCGAGAGCTGCCGTGGCAAGGCGTCCGCGAGCGCTTCAAAGAGCGCGAGGGCGCTCGCCATCGCATTACCCTCCACGAGAGCCGAGTTCCGCGGGCGCGCGGGTGTCGTATGCCCGTCGGCGTGCTCCACGCGCAGCGCGAGCCGCGCAAGGCTCTGCGGCGTCGGCTGCGTCGCGAGAACGAGCGCCGTCCCGAGCATGCCGCGGCTCCGCGCCATGGTGCCAAGCGGTCCGCGAGCCTCGATGTCGTAGGCGACAAAGAGAATACGAGCCCGTTCGGACAGCGCGTGGAGGACGGCCGTGACGAGACCTGTGCCGAACGTGTGCCCGTGCGCCGAGAGAGAGATGTAGGGCTGCAGGCATCCGGTCGCGATCGCCCAGTAACCGGCCGCCGCGTTGTGGACCGAGTGGTGGAACTTGGTGGGAGAAGTGTCGAGAGGGGCCCGCGCGAGCTGCTCGCAGACCGCATCGCTCACCGCGGGATCGCCGTACGCGGAGGCGAACACGCTCGGTACACTGCGCGGCTCGCATCGGGCCGCCGCGCAGGCGCTCGCGGCCACATCGAGCGCCACCGCGACGCTGTCCGGCGCCCGGCGCCTCTCTGTCGGCGCAAGCAGCGCGGGTGCCGGACGCGGTGCCGGCCCCGAGGGAGCCTCGGCCTCGCCACGCAGAATCGCGCGGGCCGCCTCCCAGCCCGGCAATCTCGGAGCCCACAAGCCGATGCCGTCCACGTAGACCGCGGACGTTTCCGCGGCGAGCAGGCCGTTCGCGCTCCGGCTCGCGCTCATACGCTCGGACGCTCCCGCCCGAACAGGAGCACACAGTTGCTGCCCCCGAATCCGAACGAGTGGCTCGAGGCGTAGCGCATCTCCCGGCGCTCGTTGTCGAGACGGATCTGTGGGCCGCATGCCGGATCCACCTCGCTCGAATTGAGCGTGCCGGGCGCAATGCCCGTCTCGAGCGCGAGCAGAGTGATCACCGCCTCGACGATTCCCGCTGCGCCGAGCGCGTGACCGGTCCATCCCTTGGTGGAGCTGGCAAGCGTTCGGGTCGGGAAGAGCTCCGCGACGACGTGACCCTCGATCTCGTCGTTCTTGCGGCTCGCCGTGCCGTGCAGATTGATGTAATCGATCTCGCTCGCCTCGACGCCCGCGCTCGCGAGAGCCTGCACGATCGCAAGCCGGGCACCGCGGCCGTCGGGATGCGGAGAGGACATGTGATGCGCATCGCTCGATTCGCCGTAGCCGAGGAG
>JASHTA010000023.1 GCA_030040795.1 Gammaproteobacteria bacterium
CCCGGATGGAGCAGCGAGCATCCCGATCCGGCGAGGAGCCGCGCACCCTTCAGGATTTACAACATCGGCAATCACCAGCCCGTGGAGCTCCTGCGCTACATCGAGGTGATCGAGGAATGCCTCGGGCGCAAGGCCGAGAAGAACTTCCTGCCGCTGCAGCTCGGGGATGTCCCGGAGACCTTCGCCGATATCGAGGACCTCGCGGCGGACGTGGGCTATCGGCCGGCGACGCCGGTCGAGGTCGGCGTGCGCCGCTTCGTCGAGTGGTTCTGCGAGTACTACGGGTACGAGCGCTAGCATGCGCCCCCGCATGCAGGTCCCGCTGCTCGACCTGAAGCCTCAGTATCGAGCGCTCCAGGGGGAGATCCAGTCGGCCATCGAGAAGGTTTGCGCGAGCCAGGCCTTCATTCTGGGGCCGGCCGTGAAGGAGCTCGAGCGGCGCATCGCCGAGTACAGCCGTTGCCGCTACGGAATTGGCGTGTCCTCGGGCACCGACGCGTTGCTCGTTGCCTTGATGGCGCTCGATATCGGCCCGGGCGATGAGGTCATCACGAGCCCCTACACGTTCTTCGCCACGGCCGGAACGATCGCTCGAGCCGGAGCGCGGCCGCTCTTCTGCGACATCGATCCCGTGACGTTCAACATCGCTCCGGGCGCCGTGCGAGCACTCATCGCGGAACGCTGCGACAGCCGCGGTGGAGAGCTACGGAACCGCCGGACGGGCGGGCGTGTCAAGGCGCTGATGCCGGTGCACCTCTACGGACAAGTCGCCGATATGACGGCGCTCATGCAGATTGCCGGCGAGTACGGACTACGCGTCATCGAGGATGCCGCGCAGGCGATCGGCGCGGACGATGCCGAGGGGCGGCGCGCGTGCTCGTTCGGCGATGTGGGCTGCCTCTCGTTCTTTCCCACCAAGAACCTCGGGGCGTTCGGCGATGCGGGGCTGTGCGTGACGCGCGATGCGGCGCTCGCGGAGCGGCTCGAGGTGCTCCGTGTGCACGGCGGCAAGCCCAAGTACTACCACGCGCTCATCGGGGGGAATTTCCGCCTGGATGAGCTGCAGGCGGCGGTGCTCAACGTCAAGCTGCCCCATCTCGATGCTTGGACGGACGCCCGGCGGCGCAACGCCGCGTTCTACGATCGCGGCTTTGCCGCGGCGGGGCTCGCGGACGCGGGGGCAGGGCCGGCGGATGCCCGACCCGAGAGCGCGGTGCGGACGCCCTGGGCCGATCCGCGAGGCCGCCACATCTACAATCAGTACGTGGTGCGGGTGCGCGAGCGAGACCGGTTGCGGCAGCACCTCGCGGAACAAGGCGTCGGCACGGAGATCTACTATCCGGTGCCTCTGCACCTGCAGCAGTGCTTCGCGTACCTCGAGCATCGCGCAGGCGACTTTCCGGAGGCGGAGCGTGCCGCGCGAGAGACCCTCGCGCTGCCGATCTATCCAGAGCTCAGCGACAGCGAGCTGCAGTACGTCGTGGACTCGATCGCCGGCTTTTACCGGTGAGCATCGGGCAAAGGGAGGTAACGATGACCCTCACACCGGGACCCCGCACGCCGGCATGGGCCGAGCTCGCTACCCAAGCGAGGCGGCTCACCGCGCTGCCGACTTCCCAACTCTTCGCGAGCGATCCGGAGCGCTTCGCTCACTTCTCGAGGGACGCCGCCGGACTCACCTTCGATTTCTCGCGGCAGCGGATCGATCAGGAAGCGCTCGGCAAGCTCGCGGCGCTCGCCGACGCGGTGGGGCTGCGCGAGCGCATCGAGGCGATGTGGCGCGGTGAGCGGATCAATGTGACCGAGGACCGGGCGGTATTGCACGTCGCCCTGCGTCAGCCGGCGGGAGCCGGTATTGGCGGAGCGGACGTGATGCGCGAGGTGCTCACCGAGCGAGAGCGCATGTTTGCCTTCGCCGAGGGGCTGCGCAGCGGGAAGATTCGCGGCAGCACGGGCAGACCGATCGCGCTCGTCGTGAACATCGGCATCGGGGGCTCGGACCTGGGGCCCGCCATGGCCGTCGAGGCGCTGCACGAGTTTACGGGCGGCGGCCCGCGATCGGCGTTCGTATCGAATGTCGACGGGTGCCACCTGGCCGACGTTCTGCAGGAAGCGGACCCCGCGACGACCCTATTCATCGTTGCCTCCAAGACCTTCACGACCCTCGAGACGCTCACCAATGCGCGCACCGCGCGCGCCTGGCTCGCCGGGCAGCTCGGCGAGAAGGCCGTCCGCGATCACTTCGCGGCGGTCTCCGTGAATCACACCGCGATGGACGAGTTCGGCGTGCACCCCGACTATCGCTTCGTGATGTGGGACTGGGTGGGCGGCCGATACTCGGTGTGGTCCTCGATCGGCGTCTCGCTTGCCGTCGCCATCGGCCGCGGGAACTTCGAGGCGTTCCTCGCCGGCGGACACGAGATCGACGAGCACTTCCGGCGCGCCCCCTGGACCGAGAGCCTGCCCGCGCTGATGGGGCTTCTCGCCGTGTGGAACATCAATTTCCTCTTGCTGCCGACCCTCGCGGTCCTTCCCTACGACGATCGCTTGCGCCGCTTCCCCGCCTACCTGCAGCAGCTCGAGATGGAGAGCAACGGCAAGTCCGTGATGCTCGACGGCAGTCGAGTGGAGTGCGCAACGGAAGCCGTCATCTGGGGCGAGCCTGCGAACAATGCGCAGCACTCCTTCTTCCAGCTCCTGCACCAAGGGACGCTGCGCGCGGCGCTCGACTTCCTGCTCCCCGCGACCAGCTCCTGCCACAATCAGG
>JASHTA010000221.1 GCA_030040795.1 Gammaproteobacteria bacterium
ACCGTCGCGACCGCGCCGCGGCCCTTCTCGATGCTCGACTCGATCACGACGCCTCCCGCGAGCCCGCCTACCGGCGCCTGCAGCTCGAGGACCTCCGCCTGCAGGAGAATCGCCTCGAGCAATGTATCCACACCGTCTCCGGTTCGCGCGGAGACGTTCACGAAGATGTTCTGACCGCCCCACTCCTCCGGAATGACCTCCTGCTTGGCGAGCTCCGTTCGCACCCGACCCGGATCGGCGTCGCTCTTGTCGATCTTGTTGACCGCGACGACGATGGGCACGCCCGCCGCGCGAGCGTGCTGAATGGCCTCGATCGTCTGCGGCATGACACCGTCGTCCGCCGCGACAACGAGCACGACGACGTCGGTCGCCTTTGCGCCGCGGGCCCGCATCGCCGTGAAGGCCGCGTGGCCCGGCGTGTCGAGGAACGTGATCTTGCCCTTCGGCGTCTCGACCTGGTAGGCGCCGATGTGCTGAGTGATGCCGCCGGCCTCGCCCGCCGCGACTTTGGAGCGGCGGATGTAGTCGAGGAGCGAGGTTTTGCCGTGATCGACGTGGCCCATGACCGTGACCACGGGTGGGCGCGCTTGCATCTCGACGCTTTCCGCGACGACGCCTTGCAGATCGGCCTCGATCTGGTCTTCCTTCTGCAGCTTCGCCCGGTGGCCGAGCTCCTCGGCGACCAGCACGGCCGTGTCCTGGTCGATCGCCTGGTTGATCGTGGCCATCGTGCCCATGTTCATCAGGACCTTGATGACCTCGTTGGCCTTGATCGCCATCTTCTGCGCGAGCTCCGCAACCGTGATCGTCTCGCCGATCGAGACCTCGCGCTTGACCGGCGTCGTCGGCATCTCGAAGGCATGGCGCGCATCGCCGCTCACCGCCATCGAGCGGCTCTTGGCGCGTTTCTTCTTCTTGAAACGCGAGCTGACATCCGTCGTGACGTGCAGCTCCTCGCGGCCATAGCGCGTCTGCTGCTTGTCCTCGACCTCCTCCGCCGGCTCCTCCTCGAGCGGCGCGGTACGCTCGCGCACCTGCTCGGCGCTCGTCCGGCGCTGCTGTTCGCGCTCGCGCCGCTCGGCTTCCTCCCGCGCCTGCTGCTCGGCGACCCTGCGCGCATCCTCCTGCGCGCGCTTGCGGGTTTGCTCCTCCTCGATGCGGCGGCGGTTCTCCGCCTCGATGCGCTCGCGCTCACGCCGCTCGGCGTCCAGGCGCTCCGTCTCGGCCCGCGCGGCCTCCTCGGCCTCGCGCCGTTTCTGATCGAGATCCTCCTGGTGCTGCCGCGCCTGCTCCTGCAGCACGTCGCGCTTCACGTACTTGCGCGTGCTGCGGACCTCGACGTTCACGGTCCGGGCCCGGCCCTGGATGCTCGCGAGCTTGAGCTCGCTCTGAGTCTTGCGACGCAGCGTGATCTTGCGGGGCGAGCCGCCGTCCTCCTCGCTCCCGTGGCTGCGCCGCAGGTGGGTCAAGAGCTCGAGCTTCGCTTCGTCGCTGATCCGGTCGTCGGGACCCGCGACCTTGATGCCGGCCTGGTCGAGCTGCACGAGCAGCCGGTCCACAGGCACTTTGAGCACCTGCGCAAACTGTGAGACGGTTACATCGGCCATGAGCTGAACCTCGCCAGTCCTTTATTGGCCGGCTTCGAACCAGTGAGCGCGCGCCTTCATGATGAGCCGGCCCGCTTCCTCCTGGGCAAGGCCTTCGATGTCCGCGAGGTCGTCGACCGACTGCTCCGCGAGATCCTCGCGCGTGCGGACGCCCCGTCGCGCCAGCGCGAGCGCGAGGTCGGGGCTCATCCCCTCGAGCAGCAGCAGATCATCCGCGGGCATCGACTGATCGAGGTTCTCCTCGCTCGCAATGGCCTGCGTGAGCAGCACGTCGCGCGCGCGATTGCGCAGCTCCTTCACCATCTCCTCGTCGAACTCCTCGATCGCCATCAGCTCCGCCTGCGGCACGTACGCGACCTCCTCGACCGTCGAGAAGCCCTCCTGGACCAGGATCGTCGCAACGTCCTCATCGACGTCGAGCTGCTTCATGAACGTCTGCACGAGCTCGCGCGCCTCGGTCTCGCTCTTCGCCTCGGCGTCCGACTCGGTCATCACGTTGAGATCCCAGCCGGTGAGCTGGCTCGCGAGGCGGATGTTCTGGCCGCCGCGGCCGATCGCTTGCGAGAGCTTCTCCTCCGCCACCGCGATGTCGATGCTGTGGGAGTCCTCATCGACGACGATCGACATCACCTCCGCGGGCGACATCGCGTTGATGACGAACTGCGCGGGATTCTCTACGTACGGGATGATGTCGACGCGCTCGCCGGCAATCTCGTTCGAGACCGCCTGCACGCGTGAGCCTCTCATGCCGACGCAGGCGCCGACCGGGTCGATGCGAGGATCGTTGCTGCGTACCGCGATCTTGGCCCGCACGCCGGGATCGCGCGCAGCGCCGAGAATCTGGATCAGGCCCTGGCCGACCTCCGGTACCTCGAGCTTGAACAGCTCGATCAGGAACTCGGGCGCCGTGCGAGTGAGGAACAGCTGCGGGCCGCGGGGCTCGGAGCGCACCTCCTTCAGGTACGCCTTGACGCGGTCCTGAGGCTTCACCTGCTCGCGCGGAATCATGTCGGTCCGCGGAACGAAGCCCTCGGCGTTGCTGCCGAGATCGACATAGATGCCGTTGCGGTCGACGCGCTTGACGACGCCGCTCACCAGCTGGCCGACCCGATCCTTGTAGGCGTCCACCACCTGGGCGCGCTCGGCCTCGCGCACTTTCTGCACGATGACCTGCTTCGCCTGCTGCGCGGCGATCCGCCCGAACGCCACGGACTCCATCGGCTGCTCGACGAACCCTCCGGGCGCGGCCTTGGGATCGAGATCGAGCGCATCCTCCAAGCGCAGCTCGCGCTCCGGGGCCTCGAGCTCGGTCGAATCGTCCGCGAAGACTTTCCAGCGGCGAAACGTCTCGTAATCGCCGCTGCGCCGGTCGATCGCCACTCGAACATCCAATTCCTCGCCGTGCTTCTTGCGAGTGGCCGAGGCGAGCGCGGCCTCGAGCGCCTCGAAGATCACTTCTTTGTCGACGCCCTTCTCGTTCGAGACGGCATCGACCACCATCAGGATTTCCTTGTTCAACTCTCAGACCTCCTGCTCGCCTGTTACCGGCGCGCAGCGCCGCTTGATGCTCGGGGTCGCCCCTTTGCGGGACCCCGTGGACTGTTGGGCGCAAGCCCATGATCGATCGCGAGCCGCGCTTTGCCGATCTCGCGAAACGGCACTCCCACTGTCTGCCGATCCACCTCCAGGGCGATCCCCTCGTCCGTGACCGACTGCAGCACGCCGGTGTAACGTCGGCGCCCCTCGCGGGGCGCCGCGAGCTCCACGAACACGCGCGAGCCGACGAAGCGGTCGAAGTGCGCGCGCGTGCGCAATACCCGGTCCTCACCCGGCGAGGACACCTCGAGCGTGTAGGCCGCGGGAATGGGGTCCTCCACATCGAGCCGCGCCGAGACCTCGCGGCTCACACGCTCGCAATCGTCGAGGCCGACGCCCGCCGGCCGGTCGATGAAAATCCGCAACGCCCCCCGCCCCTGCGATGGGGAGTACTCGAGATCGACCAGCTCGTACCCCAGTTGACCCAGCAAGGGCTCAACGAGGGCGACGAGCCGCTCGCGCAAGGCCGCCGCCATGAGCTTGAGCTCCCGCCGCCAAAAACAAAAATGGGCCCTAAGGCCCAAAAAAACGAAAAGCCCCTCGGGGGGCCTTTCCACCATCGTGCACTCGGCGATCGCCACACGACCGCCGACGGGGTCCGAGGTACGAACACCCCGACCCGCCGAGGGCGCGCATTCTACGGCAGCGGCTTAAGTGCGTAAACCTCTGTCCGGCCGAGCGCCGGCAAACCTGCCTATATTATGTTATATCGAACGGCAGGGCGGTGGCGGTCAGTAGAGGCCAGCGGAGGCCAGCGGAGGTCAGCGCTCGATCTTCAGCTTGCCGAACGCGATGCCGAGCTCCCAGCCGTGACCCTTGCCGGAGAGCGCGAGGGAGACCTCCCCCTTCGTCATGACCTGCACCTGCCCCGAGTTCACGGCGCCGGCATGCGCCTGCGCGTCCGCGTACGAGCCCAGCAGGTCCCGGATGCTCCCGACCGGGGAGAACTCGCCGTGGCCGGACTCGACGGACTTGCCGACGGTGACACCCCCTCCCTTGGCCTCGAGCCGCACGCTCATCGAGCGGCCGTCGGAGCAGCGGATCGTCCCGCGGCCGTTCGCCGTCTGATAGAAGGCCGACCAGCCCTTCATCGTGAACGAGAGCGTGCACTTCAGGCCGTCCGCCCGGGCCTGGGATGCGCCGAGGCCGATCAGGACCGCGGCGAGCGAGGCGATCGTCAACGTCCTTCGCATGGCTGCCTCAGGCGGTCGCTTATCAATGTCGTTCGCCCGGCCACCTCAGGCGGTCGCCTTGAGCGGCTCCTCGATCATGCTCTCGGGCTCGCCGGTATTGATGAGCACCGCCTGCTTGCGCATGAACCCGAGCATTCCCGCTCCCCGGCCTCCCATCCCGGAGAACTTGAACGACTCCCATTCGGCGACGCCAAAGCCCGCGAACGTGAGGAAGGTGTCCTGCACGCTCACCACACCGGCATCGATGCGGTCCGCGATACGGCGTGCCTCCGCATCGCTGCCGGCGATCACCGCCGCCGACAGTCCGTAGTAGGTGTCGTTCGCGAGCTGGATCGCCTCCTCCTCCGTCCGGAACTTCATCACGGGCATCACGGGACCGAAGGTCTCATCGCGCATGACCTTCATGTCGTGATTCACATCGACGAGCACGGTCGGGCGCATGTACAGGCCGCCGCCGAGATTGAACGACTTGCCTCCCGTACGCACCCGCGCGCCCTTCGCGAGCGCATCGTCGATGTGGTCGTCCACGATCTGCGCCTGCCGCGCCGAGATGAAAGGCCCGATCTGGCCGCGCGTGACGTCCGGGTAGTTGAGCTCGACGCGGTCGGCCTCCTTCACGAGCCGCTCGACGAAGCGGTCGTGAACCGACTCGTGCACGTAGACCCGCTCGATGGAGAAGCACACCTGCCCGGTGCTCGTGACGGCCCCACGCAGCACGGCGGTCGCCGCGCGCTCGAGATCGGCGTTCTGCGTGATGACGACCGGGTCCTTGCCCCCAAGCTCGAGCATCGCGGGAATGAACCGCTTGGCGCACGCTTCTGCGACCTTGCGCCCGTTCGGCACGCTGCCCGTGAAGTTGATGAGATCGACATGCTGGATGATCGATTGTCCCGTCTCGGCGTCTCCCAGCACGAACGTCAGCACGTCGCGCAGCTCCGGCACCTCGCTGATCGTCTGCATCATCGGACGCACGAAGCGCGGCGCGACCTCGCTCGGCTTGACGATCACCGCGCAGCCGGCGAAGAGCGCCGGAATCGCGTGCAGGGTCGAGAGCATGAGGGGCGCATTCCAGGGTCCGATCACACCGAGCAGCGGATACGGCCTGAGATTGGTGTCGAAGTGGATGTGCGGCATCGGCGGGGATTTGCCCGAGCGGCGAAGCTGCTGGAAGACCGCCGGCGCGTAGGAGCACAAGCGCGTGATGGCGCCGATGACCATGTCCGGCGCCACTTGGGAGATCTGGCCGTAGCCGGTGTCGATCGAGTCCGCCTCGACGAGGGCGGCCCGGTGGGCCCGCAGCCGCTCTGCCCAGTGCTTCATCACCCCGATGCGATGCTCGATCGGGGCTCGCCCCCACGCACTCTGCGCCTTGCGGAGCCTCTCGCACGTGGCCGCGATCTCGGCGTCGGACGCCGGCATAATATGCAGGTCGATCTCCCCGGTTCGCGGGTTACGTACGGGGAGGGGCTGGCGGGTCGTGGCGCTCATCGGGTTGATCCTGCTCGCGTGCTTATCCGGCCGCTGGTTGCGGGTCGTTCACTTCGCGATCCTGCATCACTCCCCCGGCGCAATCAACCGCGATGCGGCGACACGGCGCGAGGCGGGTTGGATAGAATGCGGGACGCACCGACCACTCACCGGGCCCCAGGGACTTGAGAACCTCCATGGCGTCGTCATCGCTGCGCAGCGCGGTCATCGCTGCCCTCCTGCTCGTCGCAGGCTGCGCGAAAGCCCCTGAGGCCTACCATGCGGGTCCGCCCGAGGTGGGCGTCGTGCGCGTGCGCTCCGAATCCGTGCCGTTGACGCGTGATGTCGTCGGTCGACTCTCGCCCATTCGTACAGCCGATGTTCGCGCTCGCGTGGCGGGAATTCTGCTCAAGCGGCTCTACCGGGAAGGCTCCGAGGTCAAGGAGAATCAGCCGCTCTTCCAGATCGACCCGGCGCCGCTCAAGGCGGCGCTCGATGCGGCCCTTGCCACGCTCGCCCAGGCCGAGGCCAATGCCAAGAACGCCCATGTGACCGCGGACCGCGATCGCGCGTTGCTGCCGAGCGGACTCATCGCGCGATCGGACCTCGACACCAGCGTGGCGAACGAGCGCTCGACCGCGGCGTCGGTGCAGCAGGCAGAGGCGAACGTCGAGGCGGCCCGCATCAATCTCGGCTACGCGACGGTGCGAGCGCCCATCTCGGGCCGCTCGGGCCAGCAGGCCGTGACCGAGGGCGCGCTCGTCGGCCAGGGCGAGGCGACGCTGCTCACCACGATCGAGCAGATCGATCGGCTCTATGTGAACTTCGACCGTCCCGCCGACGAGATCTTGCGGATGCGCGAGGAGGAGCGCACGGGAGATGTGACGCTGATCGACCACGACAAGGCGAATCTGCAGGTGATCCTGCCGGACGGACGGCCGTATCCTCAGATCGGCACGGTCGATTTTGCGGACGTTTCCGTCGATCCGACGAATGGCGCGCTCGCCTTCCGCGGCGTCATTCCGAATCCGGACCGGCTGCTCTACCCCGGGATGTTCGTCAACATCCGCCTGCTGCTCGGCCGGCAAAATCACGCGTTTCTCGTCTCGCAGCAGGCCGTGCGGCGCGACTCGACGGGGGCCTACGTGCAGGTCGTCGGCGACGACGGCAAAGTGGCGCTCAAGCGCGTGCAGGCCGAGGCCATGTCCGGTGCCGACTGGATCGTCACGCAAGGCCTGAGCGAGGGCGATGAGGTCATCGTCTCCGGCGTCGACAAGGTGAAGCCCGGCACGGTCGCGCGGGCCGTGCCCTACTCGCCCGAGACCCCGAAGATCGCCGGGG
>JASHTA010000222.1 GCA_030040795.1 Gammaproteobacteria bacterium
GTCAGTATGGTTTGACGCTCCCGGGTCCGGAGTGTGTCATCGCGCCGATCGAGGAGGCGGCCGGCCATCCGGAGAAGGCGGACGCGATTCTCGCTTCGCCTCGCGCCGCGCACCTGGTGGACTGCCAGCGTTTCCGCGGCGACATCCTCGATCATCGCGGCGACTGGGCGGGCGCTGAGCGAGCGTATGCCCAGGCGGTCGCGCTTACCCCCGACTTGCCGCAGGGCTACTACTCCTGGGGCGTCGCGCTCGCCCGTCACGGCGATCTCGCCGGAGCCATCACGAAACTGCAAGCGGCCAACCAGCGCGGACCGCATTGGGCCGATCCGCTCAAAGCCTGGGGTGACGCGCTCGCGAAGCAGGGCCACTGGAGCGACGCCCTTGCGAAGTACGACGAGGCGCTCAAATATGCTCCGAATTGGGCGGCGTTGAAGGAAGCCCGAGCCGCGGCGGCGGCCGGAGCCAAGACCTAACATCAGGGCAGAACGAAGAACTGACACCCCGGGGGCATGCGATGGCGGAAGGCTTGCTAGGCGGAGTCGTTGGCAACGAGGACGAGAAGCCCGCATCCGAGACACCCGAGGCGCTGGCCAGCATCGAGACGACGGCCAGCGCCGAGGCATTCGCGGCGGCCATCGCGACGAACGTCGCGCGCGAGGACGTCGAAGTCGCTCGGGATACCTCCGCATTCTTGAAGAGGCAGGCGCAGCTTCTCGAGATCCAGGCCGAGCATCTGCGGGATGAGCACGCGCTGCGGCTCGCGCATCTCGCGCATCAGCGACACCTGTTGCTCGGGCAACGTCTGGGACAAGGCATCCGCCTCGCTTTCCAGATCGTGATCGCTCTCGTGGTGATCGTCATCGGAATCGGCATTGCCGTGATGCTGCGGGATGCCTTCACATCGCACAGCGTCGTCATCGACGCCTTCAACGCTCCCGCAGCACTCGCGGCGCGCGGCGTCACGGGCACCGTGCTCGCGAGTGATGTCCTCGATCAGCTCACTCGCTTGCAGACTGCCACAGCCCCCGCGGCTGCCGGCGAACACGTCAAGCGCAACCTCTCGAACGGCTGGTCGAGCGACGTCAAGGTCGCTGTCCCGGAGACCGGCATCTCGCTTGGGGAGATCTCCCGCCTGCTCACTGCCCGGTTCGGACATGACATCCACATCGGCGGCGATCTCGTCCAGACCGACTCCGGAGGCCTTGCCCTGACGGTACGAGGCAACAACGTTGCACCCGAGACCTTCGCCGGGAGTGCCGGCGACCTCGATATGCTCGTCACCCACGCCGCCCAATACCTCTACAGTCAGTTCCAGCCCGCGCTCTGGGCCACCTACCTGCAGGAAACGGGACGTTGTCCGGACGCGGTGGACTTCATTCGTTCGATATACAACGGCGCGAACGGTGACTCGCGCGCTTCGCTGCTCGGGACCTGGGGGGAATGCGTGGACCTAATGGGTGGCTCGGATCAGCAAGCCGAGCAACTGCTTCGGGCGGCCATCCGCATCCAGCCGGATGACTGGAACGCGTATCTTCAACTGATATCTTTGATCGCAGCGCAACCTGATTGGGAGGGTGCCTGGCGCGAAGGACAGGCCCTGCGCCGACAGGCTGGCGGCAACCCAGGTAGAGCACCCGGATCAGCCTTCCTCGTGCTGGACAATCTGATCGAGGATTGGCAGGCGTCTATCGACGGAATGGTTGCCGAAGTCGAGAGCAACGCCGGCTCTGGAGCATCGAGTCCGCTCAACTTGGTTTTGCAACTCGCAGAAGCGCAGGCCCAGCAGCACGATCCGGCGGCGGCGGAGCTGACGCTGCAAACCGCGAGAGTCGACGCTCACAGCTCATCGCTCCAGCTCGCAGAGCTGCACGTCACTCGTGGGCTGCTGGCAGTGGAAGATGGAGATACGGTGCGTGCCGCATCGGAGCTGGACGCCACCGAGACCTCCGCCGGGGTTACCAACCGCGCGTTTTTTGACCAGGTTGGGGCTTGCCGGCTCGCCGTCGCGGCGGACGCAACCGGCCACCCGGACGAGGCCGACGCCGTGATCGCGAGTGGCAGCCACATCCCAGACTGTCAGCGCTTCCGCGGCGACATCCTCGATCATCACGGCGATTGGCCGGGCGCGCAGCAGGCGTATGCGCAGTCCGTCGCGCTCGCCCCGGACCTCCCCGCGGGCTATTACTCTTGGGGCGTCGCGCTCGCCCGCCACGGCGATCTCGCGGGCGCCATCGCAAAGCTGCGAGCTGCGAACCAGCGCGGCCCGCACTGGGCCGACCCTCTCAAGGCCTGGGGCGATGTGCTCGTCAAGCAGGGTCATCGGAGAGACGCACTCTCCAAATACGACGAAGCCCTCGAGTACGCGCCGAACTGGGCCGAACTGAAGCAAGCCCGAGAGACTGCGGCAAAGTCCGAGCATTGAGCAGGCGCGCGCCGAAGTTCTCTCGCGACGTCAGATTTCGACGTCGCCCCGTATCTCGCTCTACAGCAAATCTCGACGTCGTATTCGGTAGTCCCCACGCGAGTCTCCGAGGCTTGACTGCGTGAGCGAGAGGTCTAGCATCGCGGTCTATGCAACTCGAATCACTCGCGATTCTTGAGGGAGCGGGCATACCGCACAATCAGGCGCTCGCGATGCTTCAGGTCATCGATATGGAGATCCGCGCTGCGAAGGCCGCTTTGTCTGCGGACATGGTAGCAACGCTGGAGGCGCGAGGCGCGAACTACGACCTGCACTCGCTGCGTCTGGAGCTGGCAAGCCTGCAGCACTCCCTGGAAAGCAAGATTGAATGGACGCGCCGCGACTTGAAATCCGAGATCGAATGGACGCGCCGTAGTTTGAAAGCCGAGCTCAGCTAAGTGCGCGAAGAGCGGATTTCCGTCTCAACCGATCATTCGCGCGAGCTCCACTCCTTGACGAGCGTTCACAGCGCTCGCCGCGTTTTGCTCGCTCTATCAGCCGCGCTCGCCCGTGCAGAAATCGCCGTGCTTGCCGCACTCGCCACGCTCGCCGCGTTTGCCCCATTTGCCCACGGCGCTTCCTCCGACGCCCCGCACTTCACGGACGAGCGCGCACTCGTTGCCCGCGTCCTGCAACTCGAGGACGAGCGCCTCGCCTTGATGCCTGCGGTCGCCGCATGGAAGTGGCAGCACCACGCGGCCATATCGGACCCGCCGCGCGAGCGCGTTGTGATTCTCGGGGCGGGAAAGCTCGCTCAGCCGCTCGGACTCGCGCCGGCGCCGATCGAGCGGCTGTTCGCATTGCAGGTGCGACTTGCGCGCGACGCCGAGTCCGATCGGGTGAACCACTGGCGCAACTCTGGCTATGACTTCCCCGGCCACCCTCCCGACCTGAAGAACGAGCTGCGGCCGCAACTCGATCGTCTCACGACCGATCTGCTGCGCACCCTCTATCTCGCTGCACCCGCATTCTCGCGCCCAGCGTTTGCCGAGCATTATGCGGCGCGCGCCACGCAGCTCCTGAAGGATGGCGCTTGGTCGCCCGCAAGCCGCCGCGAGCTGCTCGCCGATCTCGCAGCCATCCGGCTGCAGCCGGCCGATGCCGCGGGGCCTGAGCCGGCGTCGAAGCCACCATCTGGGCTAGCGTCGGAGCCGGCGCCCGGGCCGGCGTCGGGGCCGGTGTCCGTGCTGAGGCGCATCGAGGCCTCGCACATCCTGCGCATCGGCACTACGGGCGACTACGCCCCCTTCAGCGCGGAATCGCAGGGCCGCCTCCGCGGCGTCGACATCGATCTTGCGCAAGCCCTCGCGCGCAAGCTCGGCGCCGAGCCGGTCTTCGTGCGCACCACGTGGCCCACGCTGCTCGACGATCTGCGCAGCAACCGCTTCGACCTGGCAATCGGCGGCGTCTCCGCAACCCCGGCGCGCGAAGCCGTCGCCGCCGTCTCCATTCCTTATCTCTCCGGCGGCAAGACCCTCCTCGCCCGCTGCAGCGACGCGCGCCGCTTTGACAGTCTCGCCGCCGTGGATCGCCCTGGCGTGCGCGTGATCGTGAACCCGGGCGGCACCAACGAGCAGTACGTGCGTGCGCATCTGCATCGAGCCCGGGTGATCGTCTATCCCAGCAACATGACGATCTTCGATCAGCTCCTCGCCAACCGAGCGGACGTGATGATCACGGATGACGTGGAGGTCGACCTGCAGACCCATCGCCATCCGCAGCTATGCCGCACGCTACCCGGAACCCTCACCCACACCGACAAGGTCGTCCTGATGCCGCGTGATCCTACGTTCATCGCGGCCGTGAACGACTGGCTGCGCGGCGAGCTTGCCGCCGGAGCACCGCCGCGCTTGCTGGAAGAGGCGCTGGCGCAGTGACGTGCAGGCCGGGGCACCGCGCGCGCTGGGGCCTGCGCGACGGGAGGTTATACTCCACGCGGAGCCCGTGAGCCGAATCGAGACGAGTCGGCCGGCGCGCCGAGGGGGTAGGGCGTGGTAAACATAGCTTTTTCGCTTGGCCGAGCGCGAGTTCCACGACATGGAGCCGCGAGCTGGCGGATTCTCGGGTTTGCGGGCGGCACCGCCTTGGCGGGCTTCGCAGCCTTGGTGGCCCTGGCAGCCGTCACGGCCATGATGGCCTTCGCGGCCGTCAGCGCCGCGGCCGATGCGAGCGGCCCCGGTACGGCCGCTGGGGCGGCGAACGTCACGGCGAACCGCCTCGTCCACGCGAATTCCGAGCCGGGCGAGTGGATGTCGGTCGGGCGCACTTACGATGAGCAGCGCTTCAGCCCCTTGCGGCAGATCAATCGCGGCAATGTCTCGCGGCTGGGTCTCGCCTGGTATGCGGATTTCGACTCCAACCGCGGCCAGGAGGCCTCGCCGCTCGAGATCGATGGCGTGCTGTATCTCTCGACCGCCTGGAGCAAGGTCGAGGCCCTCGATGCGAAGACCGGCAAGCGACTCTGGGAATACGACCCGAAGGTGCCGGGGGAATTCGCGGGCCGGGGCTGTTGCGATGTCGTGAACCGAGGCGTCGCTGCCTGGCGCGGCCGGATCTATGTGAGCAGCTACGACGGCCGACTGATCGCACTCGATGCCAAGACCGGCGCGGTGATCTGGCAGGTCCTCACCGTCGACCACGACAGGCCCTACACCAGCACCGGAGCGCCGCGGATCGTCAAAGGGCGCGTCCTCATCGGTAATGCGGGAGGCGAGCTCGGAGTGCGCGGCTATCTGTCGGCCTACGATGCCGAGACGGGCAAGCTCGATTGGCGCTTCTACACCGTTCCCGGCAACCCGGCGAAGGGATTCGAGTCTCCGATCCTGCGCAAGGCCGCCGCCACCTGGCACGGGGACTGGTGGACGGTCGGCGGCGGCGCCGGTGTTTGGGATGGCATGGCGTATGACTCGCGGCTCAATCTGGTCTACTTCGGCACCGGCAACGGCACACCGTGGAATCGCGCCTACCGTGGCGCAGGCGGCGGTGACAACTGGTTCGTCTCCTCGATCATCGCGGTGAACGCGGACACCGGCGCTTACGTCTGGCATTACCAGGTCGTGCCCGGTGAGGAATGGGACTACGACGCGACCTCGCCGATC
>JASHTA010000223.1 GCA_030040795.1 Gammaproteobacteria bacterium
TCGGGTTCCCGCTTCGCGGATCGGGGTGCCCGTGGTAGGCCCAGAGAATCTTTCCGCTCAGCACATCGATCGCAAAGACGTCGTCCGCGCCGTTCGAGACATAGAGAGTGCCGCGGTACTCGAGGATCTGTGTTTGGCCGGAGTTGCCGGGCTCGGCGCCCGAGCCCATCCCCGTGCGCCAGAGCGCCTTGAGCCGCGCAACGTTCGAGCGGTTGAGGAGCGTGAGCGGGGAGTAGCGCTGGTTGAAGAGGTTACCGCCGTTCGTGATCCACTCCTCCGTCGGCAGCTCCATCAATCTCTCGGCGGAGAAGGCGGGTGCGGGGGCAATGCTCGCGGGGGCGATACTCGCGGGATCCACCGCCGCGCCGAGCGCCACGCCGGCTGCGGCGAGCGCGCCGAGCACTCCCGCGGCCGCCTGGGCGCCGAACCTGATCCTCAAGCGCATGAGACCCCCCATCTTGCGGCAATGCATCGTGCTGTCGGTCGCCGGCTCAATGGCGATTGAACCCGGTCAATTGAACTCGGTCTGCCCCTGCGCGTTGACCGGGTTGCGGTTGTTCTCGTCGCAGATGAACTCGAGGAGGTTCTGGGTGCGCGAGCGGTGATAGGTATAGGTCGAGTGCCACGGCTTGGCGAGCGCGACGGGATCCTCCACGGTCATCTCATCGATGAGCGTATTGGGATCGCCCTGCTTCAGATGGATGTGCTCGATGATATGCATCTGATCGCTGTGCTCCATGCCCATGCCGAGCTGAGTGGCGGTCTTGAAGCCGATCGTGTCCACCACGAGCGTCCCGCCCTCCCAGTGACCGATGGAGTTTCCGTAGAACGTATCGTCGAGATCGTCCGCGTCCGGGTGCTTGCGCCCGTCCGTGAAGATGTTGCGCCACTGCATCCAAGCCTCGAAATGCATGGTGACCCGGCCGGGCGTGAACAGGAACTCGATGGGATACTGTCCTACCCCCATGATTCCCGGCATGCCGGGCGGCTGACAGTAGGATGCGTAGTGCGGCACGTTGCCGTGAGTCGCTTTGACCTCTTGGGTCCAGCGCTGGTAATCCGCGAGGTACTTGCCCTTCAGCTGCGGGCGCTCGCGCTGCGCGCCGGGCGGCGGCGGGAAATCGAGGTACCAGATACCGCCCCAGTCCGGCAGGGCGTTGAGCGCCGCATAATGGCCCTTGGGATTGGCCGCCGGGTACCCGTGGTCGGAGGAGTCCGCCGCAGCAACGCTCGCGCATGCGACGCCCACGAGCGCCGCCGCAAGCAGGTAACGCAGGTTCATCGGTGCTCCTGGACTTTGTCCTCGTCAGACGTGGATGCGAGTATAAGTCCAATTGAATCCCGCATGTCGCGCCGGCCGCCTCGAGCCCCGCCCTTGACATGTCACCGGCGACACCGTACATGACGCGTGTGACGCACGCGCTGGAGTGAATCGATGAGAATCGGATTGGCTGGATGCTTCGCCGCCGCAGCGCTGGCCTCGAGCGCCGCCTGCCTCGCGCACCACTCCTTCGCCATGTTCGACCAGTCGAAGGAGCTGCCGCTCACGGGTACCGTCCATGACTTTCAGTGGACTAATCCACACGCCTATATCGATATCGACGTGCCGAACGCGGGCGGCGGCATGGATCTGTGGAAGGTCGAGCTCAACAGTCCGAACAACCTCGAGCGGCAGGGCTGGCACATGCATACCATCCGCTCGGGCGACAAGGTGACGGTCGTCATCAATCCGCTGCGCGACGGGCAGAAGGGCGGACTGTTCGTCTCCGTCAAGCTGCCGAGCGGCAGGGTAATACTGGATCCGACTCGCAAGCGCGGCGGACCCATCAACGTGCCACAGGTCCACTGAGGCCCGGCCGGCCGAGCGGCCGAGACCAGCGACTTCAGACAACCTCGGGATCCGTGAGCGCCACGGAGGGGCGCGTGGGGGGAGCACCTCGATGCGCATTCATCTCGTTCCTGCAACGGCCGCCGCCATATTGGCGGCGCTCACGCTTACGGCGAGCACCGTCGCGCCTCGGGCGGCGCGCGCGGCGCCCGCAGCGCCCGCGGCGAGCTGCGATCGCGCCTGCCTCGAGGGCTTCGTCAACCAGTACCTCGATGCCCTCGTGGCGCACGATCCGGCGCGCCTGCCGGTCACCGGTGATGTGAGATTCACCGAGGATGGCCAGCATCTCGCGCTCGGCGACGGGCTGTGGCGGACGATCACCGCCATGGGTACGTACCGCCTGGTCGTCGCGGATACGGCGGCCGAGCGCGTCGCATTCCTCGGCTCCATCCGCGAGGCCGGCACGCCGGCGATGCTCGCACTGCATCTCGCCATTCGCGATCACCGTATCGCGGAGGTCGAGACGCTCGTGCAGAGAAGCGACCGGTCGGCGCTCGGCTTCGAGAAGATCGGCTGGACGTGGACCGAGACGATTCCGGCGCGCGAGCGGATGTCGCGGAACGATCTGGTCCGCATCGCGAACATGTATTTTTCCGGCATGCAGCAGAATGACGGCAAGGGTGTCTACCCGTTCGCGAAGGATTGCAATCGCATCGAGAACGGCACCTTCACGACGAACGTGCCGGCTCCGAAAGGACAGAAGCGGCCCGACCCCCGGACCGCCAACATGTACTCCGCCCAGTGGAGCTGCCTCGAGCAGTTCAAGTCGGGCCTGATCCACTTCGTGACACGCATTCGCGACCGCAGGTTCGTTGCCGTCGATCCGGAGCGCGGGCTCGTGTTCGCATTCGGATTCTTCGATCACTCGGCCGGCGACACCCGCACGTTCCAAACGCCCAATGGCCGCACGGTGACCGCCGGCCCTCGCCAGCCGTGGACGTGGGAGATCGCGGAGACCTTCAAGATCGAGCACTCGAAGATCCACCAGATCATGGCCATCATGAATCACGTCGAGTACGGCATGAACTCCGGCTGGAGCACGTGGGAGGAAGGCCTCTCGAGCCGCGCGCGCTACCTCGGACCCACCTATTGAGATGCGCCGCGCCGCGGCATCGCTCGCCGTCGGGCTCGGGTTCGGACTCGGGCTCGGACTCGGGCTCGGACTCGGGCTCGCTTTGACGCTACCCCTGCACGCGGCCGAGCGGCTTGCCGCCGAGCAGCGGGGTCCCGAGCGGGTCGACATCGGACTCAGCGGCAAGGGCACGCTCATCGAGGCCGCGACGGTACCCGGTCGGCCGGGCTCCTCGGCGACCGTGCTGATTCTCGCCGGCTTGAGCGGCGACGACTCGAGCGTCTCGGCCGCCCGAGCGGCGCTGCGCTCGTTCCAGCGCGAGCCGCGGCGCCGCCGAGCTTTCCGGCTGATCGTCATTCCGCTCGCGAATCCCGACGCCGCGCCGCTTCAGTTTCCTCCCGAGGGCACGGCGTACCGCGACCATCCCGAGTCGCACGCGCTGTGGCGCTGGATCGGCGTTCACGCGCCGGACCTCGTGCTCATCGCCGGCCGCGACGAGGCAGGCCTCGCCGCCGCACTCTCGAGCCATGCCGTCGCCGAGGTCGGACGCATCCCCGCGCGCGACGGACTCGCGGCCGAGGCGCTGGCCGAGCTGGACCGCGAGCCGCCTGCGCCCTCGGAGGCGCACACCGAGATCGAGCGCCGTCGCTCTCGCACGCCGCTCGAGCTCGCACAGGAGCTTGCCGCTTACTACGGTCTCGACTTCAATCAACCGATCTACATCGATGCCATCGCGCTCATCGCGCAGCTGCGCCTCGGACACCTGCAGCAGGTCGAGCGTCTCGCCGAGCCGTACGTCGACGGATCGCGCAACAGCCTCGCGCGGCCGAACTCGCTCGTCTTTGCGGGCCATCTCATCTTCGGCGAGCTCGCCAAGCGCACGAGGGATCCGCGGTATACCGCGCGCGTGGTGGCCGCCGCGAGCTTCGGCTTCGATGCCGACGGCCGGATGAAGGAAGCCATGCCCTTCCACAACGGCTTCAGCGACTCGCTGTTCATGGGCACCGACATTCTCGTGCAGGCGGGCGCGCTCACGGGCCAGCGCAAATACTTCGACATGGCCGCGCGCCACGTTGCCTTCATGCAGAAGCTCGATCTGCGCGAGGATGGACTCTACCGGCATCACCCCGGAACCGATGTCGCCTGGGGGCGAGGCAACGCGTTCGCCGCGATCGGCTATGCGTTCGCGCTATCCGACTTTCCTCGGGACCATCCGGCCTATCCGCGGCTGCTGCGCGCGTACCGGTCTCTCATGGCGCGGCTCCTCGACTACCAGGAGCCCGACGGCATGTGGCGCAACGTCATCGACCACCCCGGCGCCTACCGCGAGTACTCGGCGACGGCGATGATCGCGTTCGCCATGGCGCGTGGCATCGAGCGAGGGTGGCTGCCGAGGAAGCGCTACCAGCCCGCCGTGGAGCGGGCCTGGCAAGCCGTGCTCGCGCGTACCGGACCGCACGGCCGGCTCGTGAACGTGTGCGAGTCCACCGCCCGCGCAACGACGCTCCAGGATTATCTGCACCGGGCGGCTCTCCTTGGCCCCGACCCGCGGGGCGGAGCGATGGCCCTCCTGCTCGCGACCGAGCTCGCCGGACTCAAATAGAGCCTGCCGACTTATCCCCGGCGCTCGCCGCGACGCTTCCCGTGCTCGCCGCGGCGACCACCTCGCCCGTGACGATCGCGTTGCGAAACTGTGCGAACAGGTCGGAGAGGGCGTTCGGAGTATGCGGCATCATGATCGTGCTGCTGCGGTTGGTGCCGGCCACTTCCTTCATCATGTCGAAGTACTGCGTGAGCAGCACGAGGGCCATGGCATCCTGGGCCGTTGCGCCGGAGATCGCCTCGGAGAATTTGGTGATCGACTCTCTCAGGCCGTCCACGATCGCCTTGCGCTGATTCGCGATGCCCTCGCCCTGCAGGCGCTTCGATTCCGCCTCGGCCTCGGCCTTCTTGACGAGCAGCATCTTCTCGGTCTCCGCGCGCGACACCGTCGCTTCCCGCTCGCGCGCGGCGGCATTGATGTCGTTCATCGCGGCCTTCACCTTGTTGTCGGGAACGATGTCCGTGATGAGCGATTTGACGATGCTGTAGCCAAAATCCTTCATCGAGGCATCGAGGCTCCTTTCCACATCCACCGCGATCTCCGCCTGCTGCTCGAACGTCTGATCGAGCGTCAGCTTCGGCACGTGCCCCAGGATGACGTTGTACACGAACGACTCGATCTGCTTGATCGGATCGGAGAGCTTGTAGAAGGCGTCGTAGATCTTGTCCGGGTTCACGCGGTACTGCACGGATATCGGGATCTGAACGAATACGTTGTCCTTGGTTTTGGTCTCGACCTTCACGTCGAGCTGCTGCACTTGCAGGCTCAAGGTGCGCACGAGCGAGTCCACGTAGGGAATCTTGAGGTTCAGTCCCGGTGAGGCGATTCGGGAGAACTTGCCGAGGCGCTGGATGATCCCCGCGTGAGCCGTCTGCACGGTGAAGAAGGAGCCGAAGAACACCGAGAGCACGAACAGCGCAAGCAGTATCACCACCGCGATCACGATTCCGGTCATGTTTCGCCCCCTTCGAGCCGTGTCGAGCCGAGCCGTGCCGAGCCGAGCCGAGCCGAGTCGAGCCGTGCGATGCGCCTGGGAAGTATAGGCGGTGGGATGCGGCTCCTGTATTCTGCGTACCATATGCGAACGCCGAATCCCCGGAAGGCAGCGCCGCTGCTCGCCTTCGGGCTTGCCCTGCTCGCCCCCTCCCTCGCGGCGCTCGCTGCCGGCTCGACCATGAGCGCCATGGTCGTGAGCGGCGGCCGGCTCACGATGCAGACCGTGCCGATGCCCGAGCCCGGCGCGGGCGAGGTACGCATCGCGATCCGCGCAGCGGGCGTGAATCCCGCCGATTGGAAGATGCTCCGCATGACAGGCCCGGCGGGCGCGGCGCCGATCCTCGGCCTCGACGCCTCGGGCATCATCGATGCGGTCGGCCCCTCCGTCTCGGGATGGAGGCGCGGAGAGGCCGTGATCGCCCTCACGCGCCCGCCGCACGGCTCTTACGCGCAGTATGCCGTCGTGCCGGTCGATTTCATTGCGCGGAAGCCTCGAACGCTCACGTTCGAGCAAGCCGCGGGAATACCTGTCGCCGCCATTACGGCCTGGCGCTCGCTCATCGACGTGGCGCACGTGACCCGCGGCCAGCGCGTGCTGATCGACGGCGGCGCCGGAGGGGTTGGCTCGGCGGCCGTGCAGATCGCCAAGTCTCGCGGAGCCTATGTCATCGCGACGGCCTCCGCGCGCCATTTCCGCTTTCTGCGATCGATCGGCGCCGATGAGGTGATCGACTACACCACGGGTCCCTTCGAGCAGAAGGTGAAGGATGTGGACGTGGTGGTCGACACGGTCAGCGTCGAGGACGGCATCCGGGCGATGCGCACGCTGAAGCCCGGGGGCATGCTCGTCTGGCTCGTCGGACAGGTACCGGCGGATCGCTGCGCCGCCGCAAGGATCCGATGCGCCAAGCCCGGCTCGAGCGGTGGCCAACCGGCGACGCCCTATCTCGATCAGGTGGTGGCACTCGCGAACGCGGGACGGTATCGGGTGAGCGTCGAGCACGCTCTTCCCCTGAGCGATGCCGCGGAGGCCTGGCGGCTGAGCAAGCAAGGGCACACGCGGGGCAAGCTCATTCTCCGCATCGCCGCTCGCCCTTGACTCCGTACCCCGCGCGCCGGGGTATAGTAGGCGGATTACAAGCGAGTTCCGGGTACCAGCATGCCGGTTCCGGAAGGGAGAGACTCGTGACTCAGAGCACGCAACGCGCTGCAGCGCGGTCACGCCTGTGCACGTTGCTGACGGTCGCCGCCGCGGCGGCAACGCTCTCCGCATGGACCGCGGGTCGAGCGTTTGCGGCCGCCGAAGGCGCGCAGCCTCCCGCCGCGCACGCTTCTGCCGCGCAAGCTTCCCCGGAGCAAGCCTCTTCCCCGCAAGCGCCAACCGCCGTATCGCCCGATCATCACTGGGCGTTTCTCTCGCATTACTGCGTCGCGTGCCATAACGTCCAGGATTGGGCCGGCGGCATCGCCTTCGATGTGCTGTCCGGGGAGCCGATCGGGAACAACGCCCCGGTGCTCGAGAAGGCGGTGCGCAAGCTCGAAGGCCATCTGATGCCTCCGGCCGGCAAGCGTCAGCCCGACGCCGCGGCCGCTCACGCATTCGTCACGTGGCTCGAGGGCGGCCTCGATCGCGCCTCGCTGGGCCACCCGGATCCCGGTCGCGTGCCGCTGCACCGGATCAACCGCCGGGAGTACGCCAACGCCATCCACGACCTCCTCGGCATCGACGTGGATCCCTCCGCGCTGCTGCCGAAGGACAACCTGCAGGACGGGTTCGACGACATCGCGAGCGCCTTGCAGATCACGCCCTCGTTCCTGGATCAATACGTGGCGGCCGCGCGTACGGTCGCCATCGAGGCGCTCGGCAATCGCGCGGCCATCCCCGCCGGCACCGTCTATCGGGTGGAGAATGCCGGCACGCAGCAATTCCACGAGGAAGGCCTCCCCCTCGGCACCCGCGGGGGAGCGGCGGTGGAGCACTTCTTCCCGGCGGACGGAGAGTACGTTCTCAACATCGCCAACATGGCGCAGGCGCTCTGGGTCTATGACATGGAGTTCAAGAACACGATCGTCGTGACGCTCGACGGCGCCGAGATCTATCGCACGAGCATCGGCGGCGATGAGGACATGAAGGCGATCGACCAGAAGCAGGACCCGGCGGTCGATGCCATCAACTCGCGCCTGAAGAATATTCATTTCAAGGCCCGCGCCGGCGTGCACCAGCTCGCCGTGACCTACGTGCGCCGTACCTTCGCGGAGAACGAGGATCGGCTGGAGCCGCTCACGCCGGGCGGGGGCGAGGACAGGGTCCTGCGGCTCACCTCCTTCGAGATCAACGGCCCCTTCCACGTCACCGGTGTGAGCGACTCGCCGAGCCGCGAGCGCATCCTCGTCTGTCAACCGGCGACACCGGCCGAGGAGGAGCCGTGCGCCAAGCGGATCGTCGCCACGCTCGCGCGCCGCGCATTCCGCCGCCCGCTCGATGAGCAGGACCTGCGGCCCCTCATGGGCTTCTACGAGACCGGATACCGCTCGGGCGGCTTCGAGACGGGAATCCGCGAAGCGCTCACGGCGATCCTCGCGAGTCCCGATTTCCTCTTCCGCAGCGAGTTTCCGCTCCAGCCGGTCGCGGCCGGCGTGGACTATCGCATCACCGATCTGGATCTCGCCTCGCGACTCTCGTTCTTCCTCTGGGGCAGCGTGCCGGACGATGAGCTGATCGACGCCGCATCGAGCGGCCGGCTGCACGACCCGCAGGTTCTCGCGGCCGAGGTCCATCGCATGCTCGCCGACCCGCGGGCCGTGCGGCTCACGACGGACTTCGCCTTTCAGTGGCTCGACGTGGATCGGCTCGATGAGATCCAGCCGGACGGCCGCGTGTTCCCCTACGCGAGCGGCGCCGGGGACCCGAGGGAGGACTACCGGACCGAACTCAAGCTGTTCATCGACAGCGTCTTTCGCGGAGATCGCAGCGTCCTCGATCTGCTCGACGCGAACTACACCTTCCTCAACCAGCGCACCGCCCTGCAGTACGGCATCAACAGCGTGAGAGGGGATCAGTTCCGCCGCGTGACCCTTGAGCCCTCGCAGTCCGCCCGCTTCGGCCTGCTCGGCAAGGGCGCGATCCTCATGCTCACCTCCTATCCCACGCGCACGGCTCCGGTGCTGCGCGGCGAGTGGATTCTCGACTACATCACAGGCACTCCTCCGGCCGCCCCGCCGGCGCAAGTGCCTGCGCTGAAGGAGAACCATCTCGGTGCCAAGGCTCTTTCGGTGCGCCAGCGCATGGAGGCGCACCGCCGCAATCCCCAGTGCTTCGCGTGCCACGGAGCGATGGATCCGCTCGGGCTCGCCCTCGAGAACTTCGACGCGACCGGGCGGTATCGGCTGATCGATGAGGACACCCAGGCCCCTGTCGATGCCATGGGCAAGCTTCCCGACGGCACGATCGTGCGAGGCCCCGACGACCTGCGCAAGGCGCTGCTCGCGCAGCCGCAGCAGTTCGTACAGACCCTCACCGAGAAGCTCATGACGTACGCGCTCGGCCGCACGCTCGAGTACTACGACATGCCGACCGTGCGCGGCATCGTGCGGGCGAGCCAGCGCGACGGCTATCGGTTCTCCTCGATCGTGACGCATATCGTCCTGAGCGACGCGTTCCAGAAGCAGCGCGCCGCGGCCGGCGGCGACCGCCCGCTCGCCACGCAGACCGCTTTCAATCAGTAGGTGGCCTATGTTCATCACACGCAAGCACCTCTCGCGCCGCACCGCCTTGAAGGGCCTCGGCGTCTCGATCGGGCTGCCGCTCCTCGACGCCATGATTCCGGCGGGCACCGCGCTCGCCAAGACGGCGGCCGTCCCCGTGACGCGCATGGGCTTCATCTACTTTCCGCACGGCGCCGTGATGTCCAACTGGCAGCCGAAGACGGCCGGCAAGGACTTCGCGTTCTCGAGGATCCTCAAGCCGCTCGAGCCCTACCGCTCGCACGTGACCGTCGTGACGGGCCTGCGAAACAAGGGCGGCGAGAGCTCCGATCCTCACGGCATCATGGAGGGCACCTGGCTCTCCTGCTACGGGCCGCTCAATCGCAGCGAGTCGTCGGACGAGGGCGTGACGGTCGACCAGTTCGCCGCGCGTGTGTTCGGAAAGGACACGACTCTCCCATCGCTCGAGATCGCGGGTGAGGGCGGCGTCGCGGCCTGCAGCAAGGGCGCCGCGGGCTGCGGCTTCGGCAGCAGCACCGCCTTCCGCACCCCGTTGCAGCCCCTGCCGATGGAGGTGAATCCCCGCAAGGTGTTCTTCACCCTATTCGGGCGTGGGGACACGATGGCGGAGCGCAGGGAGATCCTGAGCGAGACGGGCAGCGTCCTCGATTACGCGATGGAGCAGGCGGCGGCGCTCAAGCAGGCGGTGGGCCCGGCGGACCGGCGTATCGTGAGCGACTACTTCGATTCAGTGCGCGAGGTCGAGCAGCGCGTACAGAAGATGGGCTCCGGCCAGCTCTCGAAGGTGAAGATCCCCGATGCGCCTCTCGGCATCCCGGAGGACTTCGGGCAGCAGCTCTCATTGATGTTCGAGATGATGGCGCTCGCGTACCAGGCGAACGTGACGCGCGTCGTCTCCTTCCTCATGGCGAAGGAGGTGACGATGCGGACCTACAACCAGATCGGCGTTCCGGACGCGTATCACCCCATCTCGCATCACCAGAACGATCCGGTGAAGCTCGAGAAGATCACGAAGATCCAGACGTACCACACGCAGATGTTCGCGCAGCACCTCGTCAAGCGCCTCGCGGCGATGCCCGACGGCGATGGCTCGATGCTCGACCACTCGATCATTCTGTTTGGCAGCAACATGAGCAACAGCGACCTGCACAACAACGACCCGCTGCCCTCGGCCGTCGTGGGGCTCGGCTGCGGCCGCATCAAGGGCGGCCAGCACCTGCACTACCCGCAGGATACGCCGCACGCGAACTTGCTCTTGACACTGCTCGACCGCGCGGGCATTCACCGCGACTCGCTCGGCAACAGCACCGGAACGCTCGCGGAAGTCTGAGCGAGGCATGAGCGTGAGCGCAGGGATGAGAGAGAGCGTACGCGGCTCTGCCGCACCGTGCGTTCGCGGAATCCTCGCGGCGCTCGCCGCGGGCGCGCTCGCCGCCTGCGCCACCACCCGGCCGGCTGCGCCGGCCGCGGCACTCGCACCGAGCGCAGCACCTGCGCCCGGCGCGGCGGCTACGCCGACCGCTCGCTCGACCCAAGCATCGATCTCCGACGTGAACGCGCGCGGTCCCGACGGCTCGACGGCACTGATGTGGGCCGCACATCGAGGCGATGCCGCCGCCGTCGCGCAGCTCATTCGCGCGGGAGCCAACGTCTCGCTCGTGAGTCGCTACGGCGCCTCCGCCATGTCCGAAGCGGCGAGCATGGGCAACGCCGCGATCCTCCAGCAGCTGCTCGCGGCGGGCGCCGACGTGGACTCTGCGAACCCCGGCGGTGAGACCGCGCTGATGGAGGTCGCCCGCACCGGACACGCCGAGGCGGCCGAGCTGCTGCTGCGCCATGGCGCGACGGTCGATGCGCGCGAGCGCTGGGGCGGTCAGACCGCCTTGATGTGGGCGGCCGCGCAGAGCCAGCCCGAGATGGTGAAGCTCCTCATCGCCCACCACGCCGATGTGAACGCGCGCGCCGTCGTGCGCGACTGGCAGCGGCGTGTCACCGCAGAGGGACGACCCAAGGACATGCGGCACGGGGGCCTCACACCGCTCCTGTTCGCCGCGCGCGAGAACTGCATTGCGTGTGTGAAGGCGCTGCTCGCGGGCGGTGCCCACATCGATCTGCCCGACCCCGATGGGGTGACCCCGCTCGAGATGGCGTTGCTCAATCTACACTGGGACCTCGCGCGGGAGCTCATCCTTGCAGGAGCGGACGTGAACGCCTGGGATTTCTGGGGCCAATCGCCGATCTATGTCGCCGTCGACATGAACACGTTGCCCCAGGGTGGCCGTGCCGACCTTCCCTCGACGGACCGGACAACCGGCATCGAGGTGATCGAGCTGCTGCTCGATCGCGGAGCGGACGCGAATCTGCAGCTGAAGCTCGCCCCGCCGCTTCGCCATGCCATCCTCGACCGGGGCGCCGATCCCATGCTCACGATCGGTGCGACACCCCTGCTGCGGGCCGCCCAGGCCGCGGATCTGCCGGCCATGCGGCTGCTCCTCGCGCACGGAGCGCTCGTCGATCTGCCCAACTTCGACGGCGAGACGCCGCTTCTCGTCGCGGCAGGCGCGGGACGCAACAAGCGCACCACGCGCGGGGCACTGAGGACCGAGGCCCAAGCGATCGCCGCGTACGAGCTGTTGCGCGATCACGGCGCGAATGTTCACGCGGCGAATCGCGACGGCGAGACGGCCATGCACAGCGCCGCGCTGCGGGGCTGGAATCGTCTGGTCGCGATCCTGGCTCACGACGGCGTCGCGCTCGACACGCCGGCCACGAGCGGCCTGACGCCGCTCGACTTCGCGATGGGACGCTACAAGCCGGGTTTTCTCGAGCCCAAACCCACGCCCAACCTGAGAACGGCGGCGCTGCTCAAGCAGCTCGGCGCGAGAGCCGAGCATACCCATCTGCCGAAATGGCCGGGCGTTCCCACCCCGACCATCACGGCGCAAGTCCCGCAACTCCTGCAGTGACGTCCCTCAGCCGCCGAACGCTTCTTGGCGCCGCTCTCGGCGGGTCTGCCGCCGTATTCGGCGGCGGCCCGGGGATGGTGTCGGCCTTTGCGCGGTCGCCGCGTGCCGAGCTTGCGGCGGTCCGGCTCGGAGTCCACCTCGCACTGATCACAGGCGCTGGGGCGAACGTCGTCGCGGCGCGCACCCCCCAAGGCTTGCTGCTGGTCGATGGGGGCTCCGAGCCTCACGCCCGGGCGCTGGAGCGATTTGCGCTCGAGACGCTGTCGTGCCCGCGTGTCCACACGCTCTTCAACACGCACTGGCACCCCGCCCAGACGGGATCGAACGAGCGGCTCGGCCGCGAGGGCATCGAGATCATCGCGCACGAGAACACGCGCCTCTGGCTCACGCGCAAGATCGTCGTGTCCTGGAGGCCCGGCAGCTACGGTCCTCTCACCCCCAAGGGGCTGCCCAACAAGACCTTCTACACGCACTCGCAGCTCTCCGAGGACGGCGACCGCATCGATTACGGCTATCTCGGACAGGCGCACACCGACGGTGACCTCTACGCCTTCTTTCGCAAGGAGAACGTGCTGGTCGGAGGCGGTGTGGTCTCAGGCGACCGCTGGCCCGTGCTCGATTGGCAGACGGGCGGGTGGATCGGCGGGCTGGTAGGCGCTTTCGATATCCTGATCCGCCTCGCCAACGACGAGACCCGCATCGTCCCGGCGAACGGACCGCTGCTCACGCGAGCGGATCTGAAGGACCAGCGCGCCATGTACTTCGCGCTGTACGGGCGGCTGGTGGCCGCTCTCAATAAGGGCCTGAGTCCCGATGAGGCGATTGCCGCCGAGCCGGCCAAGGGACTGAAACCGCTCTGGGGCGATCCGCGGCCCTTCCTCGACGAGGCCTACAGGAGCCTGTGGGGCCACTTCGCGCCGAACGCTTGAGCGGACCCCCTTGAGCGGATCCGCTTCCGCCCGCCGGGCCCTTCGGGGAGGTCGCCCGCTCCGGTCAGTTCGCCTCGGCCACGTGCTTCGCGCCAGCGGCATCGGGCCTCAGCACTTCCGCCTTGAGCACCGCGCCGGGAATCGTGAACTCGTGCGGAATGCAGTTCGACTGGTACTGCACGTTGCGCGTGTTGAAGAGCGGGAGGATTCTCTGCTTGACCTGCTCGATCAGCTCGCAGTGTCCCGCTTGGACGCGCACGGACCGGCTGAGCCTCACGTCGACCGTTTCCCAGTGTGCCGGCACGATCGTGCTGGGGGAGCTTGCCGCCTGATCCTGCGACACCGGCTCCAGCACGTAGAACGTTCCCGCGACGCCGGGGTTGGGCTCCGGAACGCCTTCGAACTGCGTACACCCGATCTCGTGCACATCGAGCCCTTCCTTGCGCGCGCCGAGCTCGAGGAGAATGGTGCGCACGTCGTCGCGCAGCCCGTCGCAGGAATAGTGGGACGTGAACCCCATGTAGACGAAGTTGATCTTCTTCTGGACCCACTGCGCCGGCTGGGCGCTCTGGGCATCCGCCGCGCCGGCGGCACTGCAAGCCATGACGGCCATGGCGAGGGTTGAGAGGGCGGCGATGACGGCTCGCCGCATCGAGGATTGTCGCCGAATGAGAAGTTCCATTGAGGCTACCTCCTGCAACTTGCCCGATGTTCCGCGCCGGACCGTGCCGGGTCGCACCGCTCGGACGCTGTTCGGGGCTTGCAACCTCAGTACAACGCAGAACCGGCTCGGGGGTGCACACGGCCGCCGCCCGGATGATCCCATGATACGCCAGCCATGTTTCATCAGCTCCTGACCCCCCTCGCCGGGAGCCTCTGGCTCTCCTTCGCCACGGCTGCGCTTCCGATCGCCGCCGTGCTCGTGCTGCTCGGCGTTCTGCGCTATCCCGCCTGGATCGCCTCGCTGGGCGGCGTTCTCGTCGGTTTCGCGGTGGCCGTAGGCCCCTGGCACTTTCCGCCGGCCCTGGCACTCAACGCCTTCGCCGCCGGGTTCGTGTTCGCCGTCTGGCCGGTGATGTGGATCGTCGTGAACGCGCTGCTCCTCTACAACGTGGCCGTCGTCTCCGGAAGGTTCGACGCCTTTCGCGACTGGGTGCTCGATCACTTGCCGAACGACCGGCGAGTGGTGCTTGTCATCGTCGGGTTCTGCTTCGGCGCGCTCCTCGAGGGCATCTCGGGCTTCGGTACCCCCGTTGCGATCACGAGCGCCCTGCTTATCATGCTCGGCTTCCGGCCGCGGGATGCGCTTGGCTACACGCTGATTTTCAACACGGCACCGGTCGCCTTCGGGGCGCTCGGCGCGCCGATCACGACGCTCGGCGCCGTCACTCATCTTTCGGACGTGACGCTCGGAGCGATGATCGGGCGGCAGCTGCCGTTCATCGCGCTTCTCCTGCCGTTCTATGTCACCGCGCTCTACGGCGGCCGCCGCTCGCTCGCGGCACTGTGGCCGCTGCTCCTCGTCGCGGGCGGCAGCTTCGCCCTCATTCAATTTCTCGCGTCGAACTGGATCGGCTATCAGCTCACGGATGTGCTCTCCTCTCTCGGGGCGCTCGTCGTGGCGCTCGTGTTCCTGCGTGTGTGGCGGCCCGAGCCGGACGCCGAGTTCCTCGTCGCCGCCCCGCCGAGCGAGGCCACCGGGAACCGCGAGCGGAACCGGCGGGTCCCCGCCTGGCAGGGCTGGGTGCCGTGGATCACGGTGACCGCGGTCGTGATCGTGTGGACGAGCTTCGATGTGCCGCGCTTCTTCAGCGCGCGCATCCCCTGGCCGCATCTCGACCGAGAGGTCTTCATCACGCTCTACGGTACGACGTATCGCGCTCTCTGGAACTTCCAGCCGCTCGCGACCGGCACGGCGATTCTCGCCGCCTCGCTCTTGACCGCCCTGTTCATCGGCTGCCGGCCCCGCGACGTGTTGCGCGCAGCGGCGATCACGTGGAGGCAGAGCCGCCTGACGGTGCTCACGGTCGGCCTCATCGTCGGGCTCGCCTACCTCATGAACTACTCGGGGCTCAACTACACACTCGGCCTCGGCGTCGCCTCGGCCGGTCTGCTCTTTCCGCTGCTTTCGCCGTTTCTCGGCTGGGTGGCCGTCTTCCTCTCGGGCAGCGACACCTCGGGCAACGCGCTCTTCGGCAATCTTCAGGTCGTCGCGGCCCATCAGCTGCATCTCGATCCCATCCTCATCGCCGCGGCCAACTCGGCCGGCGGCGTCATGGGCAAGATGATCTCGCCGCAGAACCTCGCGACCGGCGCATCGGTGACCGCCCTGCACGGCCAGGAGGGCGCCGTGCTTGCAAAGACTTTCAAGCACAGCGTCATCCTCACGGTGCTGCTCAGCCTGCTCGTCATCCTGCAGCAGTACGTGCTTCCGTGGATGATCCCGAAATAAGCGCGATATCATCCGCAGCATGCACGACCCCGAGCGCGATCGCGGCCCCCATCCTGAGCACGGCCATGGACACGACCATGGGCACGGAGGACACGCCGGACACGTGCATGCGGCGGGCGCCGACGAATGGCGCGTCGCATGGGCCTTCGTGATCATCCTCGTCTTTCTGGGCGTGCAGGTCGCGGGGGGTGTCATCTCGGGATCGCTCGCGCTGCTCGCAGACGCCGGCCACATGGTCTCGGATGCCGTAGCGCTTGGCATGAGCTGGGCGGCGCTGCGCATCGGCAGGCGGCCCGCGGACCTGCTCCGCTCGTACGGCTACCGGCGCCTCGAAGTGCTCGTCGCCTTTGCGAACGGCTGCGCCCTCTTCGTCATCACCGCCTGGATCGCCTTCGAGGCCATCTGGCGGCTCGGCGCGCCCCGGGTCGTCCTCGGCCGGCCAATGCTCGCCGTCGCCATCGCCGGGCTCCTCGCCAATGCCGTCGCGTTCGTGATCCTGAGCGGCGGCGGACGCGAGAACCTCAACATGCGCAGCGCCTGGCTGCACGTGCTGGGAGACCTGCTGGGATTCGCCGTTACGATCATCGCCGCGGCCGTCATCCTGCTCACCGGCTGGTCGCGCGTCGACCCGATCCTCTCGCTGGTCGTCGCGGCGCTCATCTCGAGGAGCGCGCTGCAGATCGTCCGATCCTCGGGACACATCCTGCTCGAGGGCACGCCAATCGGCCTCGACGTGACGAGCGTACGCGAGGACCTCATGGCGGCGCTGCCCGCCGTCTGCGATGTGCACCACGTGCATGCCTGGTCGCTCACCGAGGAGCAGCAGTTCATCACATTGCACGTTCGCGTCACGCCCGGCGCCGATCTCGGCGCACTCGTACCCGCCATCGGCCACCGGCTCGAGCATCGCTTCGGCATCACGCACTCGACGATCCAGGTGGATCACACCGAGTGCGAGGCCGAGCATCACGCCTAGAGCGGCTCCGACCGCCGCGCGGTGAGGAGCGTTGCGGCGTCCTCGCATCCGGCGCGCCGTAACAAGAACGATATAGTGCAAGGCTAGCCTTCCCCACCGTCGTGCCCCTCCACTAACCGGGCGCCGATGCGCCGAAGGACGCCTGGGTCATGAAGCTCGCCCGCCATGCCGCGCTTGCTGCTGCGGTAGGCGTGCTGGCGCTCGGCTCGGCTTCGATGAGCGCTGCCGAGCCCGCGCCACGCTACGAGGTGACCCGGGCCGTTCCGCTCGGCGCGCCGGACCGCTGGGACTACGTCGTGTTCGACCCGGTCTCACGCCGGGTCTACGTGGCGCACGGCGATCGCGTGACGGTCGTGAAC